>NZ_JAKUFY010000064.1:0-30227 GCF_022663675.1 Bacillus cereus group sp. BfR-BA-01355 | reverse complement strand
TATTAGGCACGCCGCCAGCGTTCATCCTGAGCCAGGATCAAACTCTCCAATAAAGTTAGTTTGTCTAGCATCTAAAAATAAAAATTGACGTTTCACGTTGTTTGTTTCGTTCAGTTTTCAAAGAACTACTTGGTCGCTCATTTGCGACTTCCTTATGTTAACATCTTCGTTTTTCGATGTCAACTAAGTTTTTCAATTTCTTTTTTGTCGTTTTCTGCGTTTCCGCATCAGCGACGGTTATTAATATATCATGGTGAAAAATGAAATGCAACACCTTTTATAAACTTTTTTAAAAACTGCCCACATTTCTTTTTTAATATCATATACTTAAACGAAATATCTCTTTCATGTATGATTAATTCCTACATATATTTTATATAAAGTTACTCTATCAAAAAACGTTTCTTTCTATAATAAGAGTTTTATTCATATACCATATCATACAAGGAGGAATATATATGGACTATACCGATTTATTAATCAAACTAGGTCTCTCGGCTATTTTAGGATTTGCCATTGGTTTAGAACGCGAATTAAAACGGAAACCACTTGGTTTAAAAACGTGTTTAGTTATTTCTATTATTAGTTGCCTCCTAACGATTGTTTCTATTAAAGCAGCTTATAACTTACCACATACCGATCATATGAATATGGATCCACTTCGACTTGCCGCTCAAATTGTATCAGGAATTGGTTTTTTAGGTGCTGGCGTAATTTTAAGAAGAGGCAACGATAGCATTGCAGGACTCACGACTGCCGCTATGATTTGGGGTGCTTCTGGTATTGGTATTGCCGTTGGAGCTGGTTTCTATATCGAGGCAATTTTCGGAATGTGTTTTCTTATGATTAGTGTCGAACTTATACCATTGACAATGAAGTTTGTAGGTCCTAGATCATTTCGTCAACGTGATATTGCAGTGAAACTTGTTGTGCGAAATATGGACAATATCCCGGTTGTAATCGAGGAGATAAAAGAAATGGATATAAACGTTAAAAATATGAAGCTTAAAACGTTAGAAAACGGTTCTCACTATTTACATCTTAAACTGTCCATTGATCAAAAAAGACATACCGCTGATGTTTACTATACTCTCCAGCATCTTGAAAGTGTCCAACAAACTGAAGTGGAAAGTATGTAGCATAAAATAAACTCTCTTTAATTAGAGAGTTTTTCTTTTTTCTATAATGGTAACAATGAATGTAGTCCTGCAAAACAAGGAGGAATTTACTATTGAAATCCCGTCCGAATTTAGTAGATACATTTCGTGATTCCATTATTTTTCGTTTAATTTGTTTTATTATTGTACTCACTGCTTTTTCTGGTTTTCTTATACATAGATTAGAACCCTCTCATTTCACTACATGGTTTGACGGAATTTGGTGGTCAATTGTTACCATTTTTACAGTTGGATATGGCGACTTTGCTCCCCATACAACGATAGGAAAACTAATAGGTATAAGTATTATTTTATTAGGAACTGGCTTTTGTTCTTATTATATGGTTCTATTCGCTACTGAGATGATTAGTAAACAATACATGAAAGTTAAAGGTGAAGAAGCCGCTACCTCTAACGGTCATATGATTATCGTTGGCTGGAATGAGCGTGCAAAACATGTTGTAAAGCAAATGCATGTACTACAACCAAACCTTGATATCGTTTTAATTGATGAAACACTTTCTTTACTCCCAAAACCCTTTCATCATTTAGAATTTATAAAAGGTTGTCCGCATCACGATCAAACTTTATTAAAGGCTAATATTGCAACGGCACACACCATATTAATAACAGCGGATAAAGAAAAGAACGAAAGCTTAGCAGATACACAGTCCATTTTAAATATTTTAACTGCGAAAGGACTCAATCCAAACATTCACTGCATCGCCGAACTACTTACTACTGAACAAATTCAAAATGCAACGAGAGCGGGCGCGTCAGAAATTATAGAAGGAAATAAATTAACGAGTTATGTATTTACCGCTTCTCTTTTATTCCCTTCTATTTCAGGTGTACTATTCTCACTTTACGATGAAATCTCTGATAACAAATTACAACTGATGGAGCTTTCTCCGTCCTGCACCGGACAAACCTTTGCAAATTGTAGCTATATCCTTCTAAAACAAAACATTCTCTTACTAGGTATAAAGCGTGATGATCAATATATGATTAATCCAGTCCATACCTTCATTCTTATCGAAAGCGACATACTCATTGTTATTCACCATTAATAAAATGACGCTCTAGTTCTTGCATGAGCACTTTCCCAATATTGATATATTTTCTTTTTACATCTCCATCTGGATCTTTCGGTTCAGCAAATTGATCCATCCCACTCGTTCCAGCGGTTAAAGTATTCACATTATCATCTAGTTCGTCTTGATATACGTGCGAAAGAATATACGGCGTTTCAAGACGGACTACTACACCAGGTACATCCAGTTCACCATCTACTGCTATAAACGGCACTCGTAAAAATTGATACCCATCTTCTTCATCGATTTTGTAATCGAAGCATCCTTTATCATAATCCCAATTACCACCAATGCTATATCCAAGTGGTTTCATAATCTCTTCTAACTTAAATAGCGCATATGTACGTCCTTCTAAATTTGATTGAATTGGAATCAAGTCCATCCCTCCAAGACTTTTCCTTTAGCATACCCACTCTAGCTTGAATATACTGATGGACTTTTCGATAAAATAATAAAAAGCGACCGGATTCCGGTCGCTTTTTATTATTTTAAACGCTCTTCTAATTCTGCTTTTAATTCTTCAAATCCTGGTTTACCAAGTAAAGCAAACATGTTCTTCTTGTATGCTTCTACGCCAGGTTGGTCAAATGGATTTACCCCTAGTAAGTAGCCGCTCATCGCACATGCTTTTTCGAAGAAGTATACAAGGTAACCGAATGTGTACTCATTTAATTCAGGAATATTGACGATTAAGTTTGGTACTCCCCCGTCGCTATGTGCAAGTAATGTACCTTCGTATGCTTTTGTGTTTACAAAGTCTACAGTTTCACCAGCAAGGTAATTTAATCCGTCTAAATCGTTTTCTTCTGATTCGATTGTTAGTTCATGTGTAGATTTACCTACTTTAAGAACTGTTTCAAATAAGTCACGACGACCTTCTTGAACGTATTGACCTAATGAGTGTAAGTCAGTTGAGAAGTTTGCTGAAGATGGGAAAATACCTTTTTGATCTTTTCCTTCACTTTCACCAAATAACTGTTTCCACCACTCAGCGAAGTATTGAAGTGCTGGCTCATAGTTAACAAGCATTTCAATTGTTTTTCCTTTATTGTATAAAGCGTTACGAACTACTGCATATTGGTAAGCTGGGTTTTCTTCTAGTTCTGATGTTCCGAAGTCATCATGACCAGCAGCTGCACCTTTCATCATCTCTTCAATATTTAAGCCACTTACTGCGATTGGTAATAAACCAACTGGCGTTAATACAGAGAAACGTCCTCCAACATCATCTGGAATAACAAATGTTTCGTAACCTTCGTTATCAGCTAATGTTTTTAATGCACCACGTGCTTTATCTGTAGTTGCATAAATACGTTTGCGAGCTTCTTCTTTTCCATACTTTTCTTCTAATAACTTACGGAAGATACGGAATGCTAGTGCTGGCTCTGTTGTTGTACCTGATTTGGAAATAACGTTAATAGAGAAGTCTTTACCTTCTAATACGTCCATTAAATCTTTCATGTAAGTGGAGCTAATGTTTTGTCCAACAAATAGCACTTGTGGAGTTTTACGTTGTTCTTTAGAAAGCGTGTTGTAGAAAGAATGGTTTAACATTTCGATTGCTGCGCGTGCCCCTAAGTAAGAACCACCAATACCTACAACAAGTAAAATGTCAGAGTCATTTTTAATTTTTTCTGCGCATTTTTGAATGCGAGCGAATTCTTCTTTGTCATATTGAAGCGGAAGGTCTACCCACCCAAGGAAATCGTTCCCAGCTCCAGTTTTTTCGTGGATTGCGTGATGTGTTACTTTCACTGCATCACGTAAATAAGTGATTTCATGTTCACCGATGAAGGATAACGCTTTAGAATAGTCGAACGTTACATGTGTACTCATCTTTTTCCCTCCAATTATGGATATGTATTTCTGTATTCACTTTAGCGAAACTGAAGTTGTAAATCAAGCGATTCAACCATTGTAAACGTAACCAATATATATTTTTTAGAAAAAGTTCATTTTTTGCATAAAAATTCGTATTTTTCGGTATAGATGTATATACATCATCTTTCGAACATTTTTTATGTATAAAAACAACATAACTACCCCATTCTATAAAAGAGTTAATTAACTCATCGCTTGCTCATGCTTCACAATTAAGGGGGGCTTTTTCATGAGTACTTTGCAACGTATCGCATTAGTCTTTACTGTAATTGGCGCTGTGAACTGGGGACTAATCGGATTTTTCCAGTTTGACTTAGTAGCAGCCATTTTCGGTGGACAAAATTCAGCTCTTGCACGTATTATTTACGGCATCGTTGGTATATCTGGGCTTATCAATCTTGGTTTACTGTTTAAACCATCTGAAAATCTTGGTACACACCCAGAAACAAACGAAATTCGATAGTCAGTATGTCCTTTCACCTCCGACATACGAATATGATTGCATGCAATCATATTTGCAAATATATATCATAAGATAAAGTAAAAGAGGAACGCTCATATGCGTTCCTCTTTTACTTTGTTAACTCGGACTCTTCAATCCATTCTGCCAACTTTTCTCGCAGCGTATTAAATCCGTTTTCAGATGGGTTCGGTATAAGAATCCTTCCTTGTTTTCTTTTCGCCGCTTTTAACGATAAACTCATTTTTCTGTGCTCTTCATCAATTGAAAGTACCTTTACTTCTACTGTATCGCCGACTTTTAAAAAGTCATGAATATCCTTTACATATCCATTTGTAATTTCAGATATATGCACAAGTCCTTGTGTTTCTGCATCTAACGCTACAAATGCACCGTAATCTTGAATTCCAGTCACTTTCCCTGTTACAACCACTCCTGTTGTATATTGTTCTGACATATGAAACACTCCCATACGTTTACCATTCTCTCTACAATTATAGAGAGCAAAGCAGATATATTTATTTTAAATATCCGATTGGTTAGTACGCATTCTAGATAACGTTATCTAGAATGCGTATACCTTATATTAGTAAATTATACCACTATGACAGAACTCATTCAAAATTCATGAAAAATTTCCCTTAAAGAAGTATAATTCTCCAATATTGGGATAGACTACTAACACATGGCTTTCTAGTATTCCCCCCCTTTTATGGACAAAACGTATTACGTTTTGTCCTTTTTTTATTTTCTACAAACCGTTCCATTCTCTTCATCGCTTCCATAAGTTGTTCAAGCGACGTTGCATATGAACAACGAATAAATCCTTCACCACTTTCGCCAAATACGCTACCAGGGACAACGGCCACTTTCTCTTCCAACAATAACTGTTCTGCAAATTCCGCTGAAGATAATCCGGTTGAAGATATAGCAGGAAAAACATAAAATGCTCCGCCCGGCACATGACACGTTAAGCCCATTTCATTGAAAGATGTCGTCATGAAGTTACGACGCTTCTTATAGCTATCTCTCATTCGAATTACTTCATCGTTCCCTGCGCGTAACGCCTCAAGTGCTGCAAACTGAGACATCGTCGGTGCACACATCATTGAATACTGATGGATTTTGAGCATTAATTCTGAAAATTGAACAGGAGCTGCAATCATACCGAGGCGCCATCCTGTCATCGCAAATCCTTTTGAAAATCCTGAAATTAAAATCGTATGCTCACGCATATTTTTAATACTCGCGAAACTTGTATATACTTCGTCGTATACAAGTTCTGCATAAATTTCATCAGATAATACGATTAGATTGTACTTCTCAACAATCACTGCTATTTCTTCAAGCTCGGATTTATTTAGCATTGCACCTGTCGGGTTATTTGGTGAACAAAGCAAAATTGCCTTTGTTTTCGCTGTAATAGCTGCTTCAATTTGTTCTGGTTGTACTTTAAACTCGTTTTCTAACGTAGTCGCCACAGGAACCGGAACTCCTCCAGCTAATGTCACAAGTGGTGCATAAGAAACGAAGCTCGGTTCAATAATGAGCACTTCATCATCAGGATTTATAATGGCGCGCATCGCTACATCTAACGCCTGGCTCGCTCCAACTGTAACAATGATTTCATCACTTGGATCATAAGATACTGCAAATTGTTTTTTTAGATACTTTGCTATTTCTTGACGGAGCTCCAATAATCCTGCATTTGCTGTATATGACGTATACCCTTGTTCCAAAGAACGAATACATGCTTGCCTTACATTCCAAGGTGTAACAAAATCCGGCTCTCCTACCCCGAGGGAAATAACACCTTTCATATTTGCTGCTAAATCAAAAAATTTTCGAATACCAGATGGTTTTAAAGATTCTGCTGATCTAGATAGTTCAAATTGCTTCATGGTGTCACCACAATTCGCTTATCATCATCGTCTTTTTCATAAATAACGCCCTCATGTTTATACTTCTTCAAAATGAAATGAGTAGTTGTAGAAACAACAGATTCAATTGTTGCTAATTTCTCAGAAACAAACATCGCTACTTCTCCCATCGTTTTCCCTTCTAATGTAATAGAAAGATCATATGTCCCTGACATTAAATAAACGGATTTCACTTCTGAATAACGATAAATTTGTTCAGCAACCGCATCAAACCCAACGCCATGCTTTGGCGTAACTTTCACATCGATCATTGCCGTTAAACCTGTATGTTCTTTCACCTTCGTCCAATCAATATGTGTTACATAATCCACAATAATCTTTTCATTTTCTAACCTCGCAACCATCTTCTTTACTTCTTCTACCTCTATATTTAACAGCTTCGCTAATGTATCTACAGATAATCGACTACTCTTTTCAAGACAAGCTAATAATTCTAATTCTTTTTCTGTCACCATATAAATCATCCTTCCTTTTCGTTTGTGTTTAAATTATACAAATACCCTTTCCAGTTTGAAAAGAAGATTTTTCTATTGAATTATGTCAAAATAAAGTGAAACTTTAATCAGCGAAATGCTTCACCCCACTGATTATCAGCCCACACCAATCGGGCTTTTACGGACAGTTGCTCTCCCACCTAACCTCTTTGCTTGAGCTGCTTTTTGAGGTGGGAGACTTACTGTCCGTTAATGCGGGGTAAAGTGAAACTTTAATCAGTGGAAAAATGCGTGATAAAGCGAAAGGGGATGGAATCGTGAAACCAAAAGTTTATATTGCTGAACCAGTTCCAACATTTGTAGAAAACTATTTATCAGAACACTGTGATTATGAAAAATGGGATCAAAATGAGAAAGTACCCCGTGATGTTCTATTAGAAAAAATACAAGATAAAGATGGGTTATTAAATTTCGGATCTGCTATTAATGAAGAATTACTGACAGTGGCTCCTAACTTAAAAGTAGTGAGCAACATTTCTGTCGGTTACGATAATTTTGATTTACAAGCGATGAAAAACCGAAATGTTATCGGAACGAATACACCATACGTATTAGATGATACAGTAGCTGATCTCGTTTTCGCCCTTATGTTATCTGCTGGGCGCCGTGTTTGCGAACTCGATTCTTATGTGAAAAATGGTGAATGGAACGCTGAAATTGGAAAAGAACACTTCGGACTAGATGTACACCATAGCACAATTGGTATTATCGGTATGGGCCGAATTGGAGAAGCCGTTGCAAAACGAGCAAAATTCGGATTTGATATGAATGTTCTTTACTATAACCGCCGTCGTAAAGAAGAAGCTGAACAAAAATTCGATGCTACATATTGTGATTTACAGACGCTACTGGAGCAGTCTGACTTTATTGTTCTTCTTACTCCATTAACAGATGAAACATATCACCTTATCGGAGAAAAGGAATTTTCATTAATGAAAGAAACAGCAATCTTCATTAATGCTTCTCGCGGGAAAACAGTAGATGAAGAAGCGTTAATCCATGCTTTAACAGAAAAGAAAATCTTTGCAGCAGGTATCGATACATTTACACAAGAGCCGATTCAAAAAGATAATCCACTCTTATCATTACAAAATGTTGTGACTTTACCACACATCGGATCTGCAACATTAAAAACTAGGCAGCAAATGGCTATGACCGCCGCTGAAAATTTAGTTGCAGGATTACAAGGAAAAACACCGCCTAATATTGTTCGCGGGTAATACTGAATAAACGAAAGGCAAGATGACATCGTCATCTTGCCTTTTTTTGTTAACATATTTTCTTCTTCCTTGGAGATGATATGAACAAAAATCAATGGAGTGACAAAAAATGAATCACGAATATACTTGTCCTTATTTCACTTTTTCCACTCGCGGCACTACTATTCATTACGAATTGTATGAACACGATAACAAAACAGAACGTCCTACTTTCGTACTCGTTCACGGCTTTTTATCTTCCTCATTTAGTTACCGTCGTCTCATTCCCTTACTATCGAAAGCAGGAACAGTGATTGCTCTTGATTTACCACCGTTCGGAAAAAGTGATAAGTCTCATCTGTTTAAGTATTCTTATCACAATTTAGCAACGATTATTATTGATTTAATTGAACATTTATCTCTCTCAAACATTGTATTAGTTGGGCACTCTATGGGTGGGCAAATTTCTCTCTATGTAAACCGTATACGTCCTGAACTCATTTCAAAAACGATTTTACTATGCAGCTCTAGCTATTTAGCACGCGCAACCTTACCTTTACTATACTCTTCTTATTTACCGTTCTTTCATTTATACGTAAAGAACTGGATTATTAGACGCGGTATTGTTCATAACTTAATGAATGTCGTTCATGATCACTCATTAATTGACGATGAAATGAAAAAAGGTTACTCCGCTCCTTTTTATGACGACCGTATATTTCCCGCTTTAACTCGCATGATACGAGACCGTGAAGGTGACTTATCTTCAACTGAATTACAAAAAATCGAAACACCTATCTTGCTCATTTGGGGTGAAAAAGACCGCGTCGTCCCTGTACATGTAGGTCATCGTCTACACAAAGATTTACCGAATTCAAAATTTATTTCTTACGAAAATACAGGACATTTACTACCTGAAGAAAAGCCTAAACATGTTTATGAAGAAATTATCGCTTTTTCTGCGCAATAAAGTGAAACTTTAATCAGTCCCCACCTAACTTCTTTGCTTCCGCTGAATTTTGAGGTGGGGTCTTACTACCAAGCAAATAGCGGGATAATATAAAAAAGGCTGTCGGAAATTCCGACAGCCTATAATGAACAACTTCCGCCTTCTTTTATTACAAGTAATTCCACAGCTAACTTCTCACATTTTTCAAGCGCAGGTACTTCCTCAAAAGACATAAAGTATATATGTTGAATCTTCTTTGCGATGTATTTTGGATCATCAAACACACTTATGACGTTCACAACATCGCTCGCTTCTGTTTCATAAAACTCCGGTCCCATTTGAAACGGATCCCAATTCTTCACAACCTCTATCATCTTTTCATATGTACCCATTCGCTTCCCGCCTTTTCACTTTTTAATACTTTTCTTTATCCTATCACATCAGCTATTCTATAAGAAGAGAGAGAACTTTCGTAACTTATTGGTTTTACAGAAGAAGGGGGCAAACTTATGCAACTATTTCATAAAGCAATCAATCGACGTGGAACGCATAGTATAAAATGGGATACATATAAAAACGAAGAACTTATCCATGCTTGGATTGCTGATATGGATTTTGAAGTACCAAAACCAATTCAAACTGCCTTAAAACAACGGATCGAACATCCGATTTTTGGCTACACACTTCCCCCTGAAAATATTGGGGATATTATTTGTAACTGGACAAAACAACAATACGACTGGGACATTCAAAAAGAATGGATCGTCTTTAGTGCAGGGATCGTTCCAGCTCTTAGTACGAGCATACAGGCTTTTACAAAAGAAAACGAATCCGTTCTCGTACAACCACCTATTTATCCTCCATTTTTCGAAATGGTCACAACAAATAATAGGCAGTTATGCGTGAGTCCATTACAGAAACAAAATGATACATATGTGATAGACTTCGAGCATTTAGAAAAGCAGTTTCAGCAAGGCGTCAAACTCATGCTTCTTTGTAGCCCTCATAATCCAATCGGACGCGTTTGGACGAAAGAGGAACTTGTGCAGCTCGGATCGTTATGTACTAAATATAACGTAATCGTTGTCGCGGATGAAATTCATTCCGATATCATTTATGCAGACCATACACATACACCGTTCGCTTCCTTATCTGAAGAATTAGCAGAACGCACTATCACTTGTATGGCTCCAAGTAAAACATTTAATATCGCTGGATTACAAGCGTCGATTATTATCATTCCAAACGAAAAACTCCGTCACGCCTTTACAGCTATCCAATATATACAAGGCTTCCACGGGTTAAATATCTTCGCCTACACAGCGATGCAAAGTGCCTATACAGAATGTAATGATTGGCTAAACGAAATTCGATTATATATAGAAGATAATGCTCAATTTGCTTATGAATATATCAAAACTCACATACCTGCTCTTTCCGTAACGAAGCCAGAAGGTAGCTTTTTATTATGGATTGATTGTTCTCGTCTAAAGCTTTCTCAAAACGAGCGTACTGCATTACTTGAGGAAAAAGGAAAAATCATCGTTGAACCTGGTGAGAAATACGGGTTAGGTGGGGAAGAACATATTCGAATTAACATCGGCTGTCCACGATCTGTTTTAGAAGAAATTTTGAACAGACTGCGTCATACGTTTTCATAATAAGAAAAGAGACTGTCATAAATCATTTTAGGACAACCTCCTTTATCCATATCTTTTCAATTACGTTTCACAAAAAAAGCTACCATGCACGGTAGCTTTTACTTTTTCTTCATATCCGATGCTTTTTTTACAATGACACCACAAGCAATTCGATCACCTGATTTACCTGTCGGTTGTGTCATACCATCATCAGCGTTTTCTGTAATAATAATAGACGCTCCATCTTTTCTATGAATCGTTGTTTTTCCTTCTTCAAGCGTTATGTGCGGCGCGTCGATTTCTGCCTTGATCTTTCCAGAACCGTCTGCAATTACGTTCGGTAAATCACCGTTTTCTGCACCCTTCGGATTAAGAAGACCATGTTTTTTATCATCAGGATTAAAATGATTCCCGGATGATTCAAAACGAGGTGCCTTACACTCTCCGATTTCATGTACATGTAGTCCGTGTGGTCCTGGCGTGAAACCTTCCCCTTTAATCGTAATTTTCACTCCACTTGTTTGCTGAACTACTTTCGCAGTCCCTACTTCATCTCCTGAAGCATTATGTAATTTCACTTCAATTTCTTTCGGCTTTCCTTGGTCACAACCTGCCATCAGAAATAATAAACAACAACTGAAAAAAAGCCGTTTCTTCATTCCATTCCCTCCAAAATATATTCTGCCCTTAGATTGTCCGAGCATAGAGGGAAACATACAAAAATGCGTTACTGTTTCTTTTCAGCTAATAGTTTTTCTTCAACTTTCTGTAATCGCTCTGCTTCTCTTTTTGATATACGAATAAACATGCGCCACGTGGCAATAGCACCGATAATAAATAGAACGCACACAATCCCTGGAATAATATATTCTGTTTTATCTTCCGGAAAATATAAAGGCATCATAACGAACACTCCTTAATTATAGGATTCAAAAAAACATCAGAATTTTCTGTTATATATCTTTAAATTATAGTTGAACCAGTTCATATTCTCAAGAGGCGTTCCGAAAGTGAATGATTTCTTTGACTCCTCCTCCTACTTTCCTTACTATAAACTTGAGGTGAAAAATATGAGAGAAACATTTGAAATTGGTGAAATCGTTACTGGTATTTATAAAACAGGAAAATACATCGGCGAAATTACAAATAGCCGTCCTGGTAGTTATGTCGTAAAAGTATTAGCTGTTTTAAAACATCCGGTGCAAGGTGACTTACATAACGTAAAACAAGCTGACGTACCATTTTTCCATGAAAGACGCGCTTTAGCTTTTCGTGAGCAAACGAACATTCCACAGCAAATGGTAAAGAAATATGAAGGAGAAATTCCTGATTATACCGAGTCACTAAAATTAGCATTAGAAACTCAAATGAATTCATTTTCTGAAGATGATTCACCTTTTGCAGAGCGTAGTCTAGAAACATTAGAACAGTTAAAGAAGGACTACAAACTCTAAAAAAACAAAACGACCAAATTACATAATGTGCAATTTGGTCGTTACTGTGTGCTCACTTTCTTTAACACTTTTGAAAAATCAACGAGTTCTCCTAATGTTGGTGGTGCTGGTTTTACTAAATACTCTTTATCTTTTTCTACTAGTTTAAAAATATTGTACGTCGTCATCGCATCATCAAGCGCACAATGATGCTTCCCTGTCCCTACTTTTCCGTACGCCTCAATTGCTTTCCATAATCCTGTTTGATTTCTTTCCCCAAAAAACTTCTTATACTCAAGCGATAAATCACGACACTGCCCGAAGAATGGAAAAGCTATCCCTGCCATTTCACAATTATGCTTCAGCACTTTCATATCCATATTTCCCCACGTTACAATTGTCGGTTTACATTTCGTTTCGTATTCTGCAAGCTTCTTAACGAGTTCGGGAAATGAAATCCCTTTATCCACGACTTCTTGTTTTATTCCTAAAAACTTCTTACATCGATCCGTTAAGGAGGGAAATGTTTTCGGCCTGACATGTGATGAATACGTATCTTCCACCTTACAGCCAGCAACTGAAACGAGTCCTACCTCAATAATTTCCGGAAAAAATCCTTTCGGTTTTTTTCTATGCTGGGGCATCGTAAACTCAAAGTCTAAAAATAAAAATCGTTGTTCATCCATACGATCCCTTCCTTATCATTTTTGTCATTCCTTTCTATTTGACACTCCTACACGAACAAGCTCGAATGCTAATTCCATTTTAAATATTCAGATTGGATGTATCTTATATATATGTCAAATGCCCACAAATATTTTAAAAAATAAGAAAAAATGACCTATGCAGAAAATATGACAAAATCCCTCCTTTCATTTACATCCGCAGTTTTTCTACTTTATAATGACGTTATGTGTGTTTCATCTAGTTAATATTTGACACACTAAGAAAAATGAATGAAAGGAGATGAGATTTTTGCACGAAACAACGCAAGAACTCGCTAACTGGCAGTATTATTTTGCTATCGCAGTCTTTTTAATTACATATGCCATTATTATTTCTGAAAAAATTAATCGCGCTGTCATCGCACTTCTTGGTGCAGCACTCATGGTAATTGTGGGGGTCGTCGATTTACATAACGCCTTTACGAAACATATTGAATGGGGAACGATTACGCTACTCATCGGTATGATGATTTTGGTGAACATTACGAGTAAATCAGGTGTTTTCCAATACGTTGCCATTAAAGCAGCAAAAGGGGCACAAGGAAATCCAATTAAAATTTTAATTTCCCTTTCCCTACTTACTGCGCTTGGCTCCGCATTTTTAGATAACGTTACAACTGTACTTCTTGTTGTTCCAGTTACTTTATCTATTACGCGCATACTGCAAGTAAATCCTGTTCCTTATTTACTTTCTGAAATTATTTTTTCAAACATTGGGGGAACGGCAACATTAATTGGTGATCCACCTAACATTATGATTGGTTCTGCCAATAAACATTTAGACTTCAATGCTTTCCTATTGAATCTAGCACCAATCGTAATTATTATTATTGGAGTTACAGCAACAATACTTTACTTCATGTACCGCAAACAATTAATTGCCGATCCTGTACAAGTCAAAAAATTAATGAGCTTAGATGAAAAACAATACATTAAAGATCCAGTATTAATGAAAAAATCTTTAACGGTACTTGGACTTACAATTGTAGGTTTCATGACTCATTCTATTTTCCATATTGATGCGGCTATCATTGCCTTAACTGGTGCTACTGTACTTATGTTAATTGGTGTGAAAGAGCATGAAATTGAAGAAGTATTTGCAAGCGTAGAGTGGGTAACAATCTTCTTCTTCGCAGGGCTATTCGTACTTGTTGGAGGACTTATCGATATCGGTCTTATCAAAATGTTAGCTCAAAAAGTAATTGGTATAACAGGCGGAGATATTTCTTACGCATCCATCCTTATTTTATGGATATCTGGTATCGCCTCTGCAACAATTGATAACATCCCATTTGTCGCAACAATGATTCCACTTATTAACGATATGGCAGTTGGGCTAGGCTTATCACCATCTGACGCACAAATCGATGTATTATGGTGGGCATTAGCACTAGGTGCTTGTCTCGGCGGAAACGGAACATTAATCGGAGCTTCTGCTAACGTAATCGTTGCAGGTATCGCGAGCCGCGAAGGACATAAATTTAGTTACATGGAATTCCTAAAAGTCGGTTTCCCAATTATGATCGTTTCATTAATCATTTCTCACATTTATATTTATTTACGCTACCTTATGTAGTAGAAAAAGCGCCCTGATAATCAGGGCGCTTTTTTACTTATATCTAAAATATATCGACTTATCAACAGAAACGAAAAATCTACTCTTTATATCTCACCGGTTCATTTCGAATAATAAATAAATGAATCGGTAAGAAAACCGAAAATGTGATTGTATGAATAATCGTAAACAATATAGAATTCGTTCCGTATCTATCTAAAATTGCGTAGATAAGATAAATAGACAGCACAATCGATACAGCTGTTGCTAATAAATATAGAATTGGTACGAAGTTAAAAATGAAACATGCGACATATATGCCGAATACTTTCCATCCCGCTTCTTCTTTTAAGAAATCCGGTAATTTGTCTTTTGCTAAATCACCCCATATCTTACTATTTAAAAAAGGAATAAACGCAAGAGCACCATCCGTTGCACCATCATTTTTCGCCATCGTATACAGTGCAAAAGCCGTTAATAAATACGCAATAATTGCCCAAATCAATACAACAAGAATAAACGCAAAACTAAGAGCAAAGAAACCTGCTAGTACGCCTTGATCCTCCATCTTATCCTCTCCTCTCTACTTTCAACATATTTCATTACATTGCAAGTTATGTTTTAAAATTTATCCAAACTCTTTGTATAATAAGAGAAGAAAGAGAATAAGAGAGGAGAAACACGTATGCATCCATTTGTAAAAGCATTACAAGAGCATTTTACAGCTCATCAAAATCCTGAAAAAGCAGAACCTATGACTCGTTATATGAAAAATCACTTCCCATTTCTAGGTATTCAAACACCGGAAAGGCGTCAATTATTAAAAGACGTCATTCAAATACATACTCTCCCAGATAAAAAAGACTTCCAAATTATTGTACGCGAGCTTTGGGACTTACCAGAACGTGAATTCCAAGCGGCCGCACTTGATATCATGCAAAAATATAAAAAGCATATAAACGAAACTCATATCCCCTTCTTAGAAGAACTTATTGTCACAAAATCTTGGTGGGACTCTGTCGATAGCATCGTCCCTACATTCTTAGGTACTATCTTTTTAAAACACCCAGAATTAATTTCTGCGTATATTCCAAAATGGATTGCATCAGATAACATATGGTTACAACGTGCCGCTATTTTATTCCAACTGAAATATAAACAAAAGATGGATGAAGAACTTCTTTTCTGGATTATTGGGCAACTACATTCTTCAAAAGAATTTTTCATTCAAAAAGCGATTGGCTGGGTCCTTCGTGAATATGCAAAAACAAATCCGGATGTAGTTTGGGAATACGTGCAAAACAATGAACTCGCTCCATTAAGTAAGCGTGAAGCAATTAAGCATATTAAACAAAATTACGGAATAAATAATGAAAAAATAGGCGAGACTCTATCATAGATAGACACGTTCCTCTATTGAGATTTAAAAAAGAACGTGTTAGAATATGTTCATTATTATTAATATAAGTAGCGATGACGGACTTATAAGTACTTGCATAAAAAGCGATTCAGGGATAGTGAAAGCCTGAAGCCGCAAGGAAACGGCAGTCCCGAGCAATACATGATAAAGTGGATGCACCTTTTGTGTATCAACTAGGGTGGAACCGCGGGCAAACGCTCGTCCCTAGGCAAATAAGCCTTGGGATGAGCGTTTTTTTATGTTCTTTTTAGCATATACTGCTCGTTTCCAAAGTATCAGAGTATATCATCGCCAATACGTTAACTTTCAAAAGGAGGATTTTCTTATGTATTCAATGGAACAAGTTGTAAACTTAGCGAAACATCGCGGTTTTGTTTTCCCTGGTTCTGAAATTTACGGTGGTCTTGCAAACACTTGGGATTACGGTCCACTTGGAATCGAATTAAAAAATAACGTTAAAAAAGCTTGGTGGAAAAAATTCATTCAAGAATCTCCACACAACGTTGGTTTAGACGCAGCTATTTTAATGAACCCTAAAACTTGGATCGCTTCTGGTCACGTTGGTAACTTCAACGATCCAATGATCGACTGTAAAAAATGTAAAGCTCGTCACCGTGCTGACAAATTAATTGAGGATGCTTTAGATGCAAAAGGCATTGAAATGGTTGTTGACGGTCTTACTTTCGACCAAATGGCTGACTTAATGAAAGAACATGAAGTAAAATGTCCTGATTGCGGTAGTGAAGAATTCACTGAAATCCGTCAGTTCAACTTAATGTTCAAAACATTCCAAGGTGTTACAGAGTCTAGCACAAACGAAATTTTCCTTCGTCCTGAAACAGCACAAGGTATTTTCGTAAACTTCAAAAACGTTCAACGCTCTATGCGTAAAAAGCTTCCATTTGGTATTGGCCAAATCGGTAAGAGTTTCCGTAACGAAATCACGCCTGGTAACTTCACATTCCGTACACGTGAATTCGAACAAATGGAACTTGAATTCTTCTGTAAGCCTGGTGAAGATTTAGAGTGGTTCGCATTCTGGCGTGAAACTTGTAAAAACTGGTTACTTTCACTTGGTATGACTGAAGAGAGCATGCGTCTTCGTGACCACGGTGAAGAAGAGTTATCTCACTACAGTAATGCAACAACTGACATTGAATTCAAATTCCCATTCGGTTGGGGCGAACTTTGGGGCGTTGCATCTCGTACAGACTTCGACTTAAAACGTCACATGGAACACTCAAACGAAGACTTTAACTATATCGATCCACAAACGAATGAGCGTTACGTACCATACTGCATCGAGCCATCTTTAGGCGCAGACCGCGTAACATTAGCATTCTTATGTGATGCATATGAAGAAGAACAATTAGAAAACGATTCTCGTACAGTTCTTCGTTTCCACCCTGCTTTAGCACCATACAAAGCAGCTATCTTACCATTATCTAAAAAGCTATCTGAAGGTGCTACTGAAGTATTTGCAGAATTAGCTAAAGACTTCATGGTAGACTTTGATGAAACTGGTTCTATCGGTAAACGTTACCGTCGTCAAGACGAAATCGGTACACCATTCTGTATCACATACGACTTCGACTCAGTTGAAGACAAAGCTGTTACAGTACGTGACCGTGACACAATGGAACAAGTTCGTATGCCAATTAGCGAACTAAAAGGTTTCTTAGAGAAGAAAATCCAGTTCTAATTATAAGAAAAAGAGGCTGCTCATAAGAGCGCCTCTTTTTTACTTTTCACGTTTTTCTTTAATTGCTACTGTACATCTTGATATACATAGTAAATCATCATTTTCATCAATAATGCGAACATCCCAAACCATTGTCGATTGTCCTCTATGTATCGGTGTCCCAATCGCTGTTACAATTCCATCTTTCTTTGAGCGAATGTGGTTTGCATTAATTTCTAATCCGAAACAAATACATTTTTCTTGATCAATTAAATTGTATGAACCAACACTTGCCACTGTTTCTGCTAATGCAACCGATGCACCACCATGTAAAAATCCAAACGGCTGATGCGTACGCTCATCAACAGGCATCGTAGCAACCACCTTTTCTTCTGTCATCTCTAACAACTCAATTCCAAGTGAATCCATTAAAGTTTTTGCCATATCGCTTCCTCCTTCTCTTACTTTAATTAAATGTATAATTTTACCTATTTATTTTCAAACTACTTATAACACTTATATAAGGAGGCTTCACCTAAATGAAACAGAAATTTTGTATATTACTGCTTATGTTCTCCTTGCTGACTATTGTACCAAATTGTGCAATAACAGCCAAAGCATCTAACCTGACAATCGATGTTAAGACTGTAACGCAAAAAGGTAAGAAACCTTATATAGAATATCAAATAAATAGGCCTTCTTTTCACAACTTTTCTGACTCTAAATTTCAAAATAAGCTCAATTTATATTACAAAAAATCCACTGACAAATTTAAAAACAAATTAGAAAAAGAAGCAAAAAAATATTATAAAGAGACAGAAGGATCTAGTACACCATTTCATCCGTACGTAGCAAATGTCGATTATAAAGTCTCATTAAACAAACCACCTTTTCTTAGCCTATATGTGAATTACTATCAATATACTGGCGGAGCACATGGTCTTTATACGTGGAAGGCAAATACATTTGATTTAAACGAAAAAAAGCTACTGCACTTAGACGATTTATTTCAACAAAAAGATAAATATAAAGATGTAATCCGTGCAGAGATTGTAAGACAAATTAAACAAAATGAAAGTATTTATTTTCCTGATGCAACTGAAAAGGTAATGAGTATGAAAAAGTTTCACTTCTTTTTAGAGCCAGACAATCTCGTCATTTATTTCCCTTTATATGAAATTGCTCCGTATTCAAGTGGAATTCCGCAATTTCGTATTCCATATACATTGCTAAGAGACTATTTAAAGCCTTCTTATCAAAATATTTTGATTGACAACAAGTAAATATTTTCGCTACGATAATGTTAACCTAAAAACAACAGGAGGTTAACATTATGAGGAGATTTCATGTTTTAGATTTAGCATTAGCTGCCATGTTCGTCGCTCTTATGGCCATTGGTGCAAATATTGTATCTTGGGCACCATTCCTGCAAGTAGCGGGCATCCCATTATCTATGCAACCATTTTTCGCAATTTTAGCAGGTCTTCTTCTTGGAAGTAGACTTGGTGCCTTATCCATGACTGTATATATGCTCGTTGGCGTAGCCGGCGCACCAATCTTTGCTAACTTCAAAGCTGGATTTGGAGCACTTTTAGATCCTACTGGTGGTTTTATTATCGCATTTATTATCGTTGCTTACGTATCGGGAAAACTAGTAGAACAAAAAGAAAGACCAACATTCATTACATTTGCTATTGCCTCTTTCACAGGAATTATTTTAACTTATATAATCGGTACTACTTACATGTACGGGGCAGTCAATCTCTTTATGGGCGGTAATATGAGTTATAAAGCTGCTTGGATGATTATGATGTGGTTCGCAGTAAAAGATATTGCATTTACAATTATCGGTGCTATTATCGCACCTCGCATATACTATGCTGTGCGTCGTTCTGCTTATCAGCATTCTCATTCGACGATTTCATAATAAAAAAAGAGTTATTTCAACAAGCTGAAATAACTCTTTTTTATATTAAGACTCTTGATTCGCTTGTTCTTCTAAAATTTTCTTCATCATCGCAACCATGTCATCACGTAATTCTGGGTGTTGCAGGGCCATTTCAATTGTCGTTTGAACGAATCCTAGCTTTTCACCTACATCGTAGCGCTTTCCTTCGAAATCGTAAGCAAATACACGTTGGATTTCATTTAAGCTTTGGATTGCATCTGTTAACTGAATTTCACCGCCAGCACCGACATGTTGCTGTTCTAAGAACATAAAGATTTCAGGCGTTAAAATGTAACGGCCCATAATCGCTAAGTTTGAAGGTGCTGTACCTTGTGCTGGTTTCTCAACGAAATTGCGAACTTGGTAACGACGACCTTCTTGTTCTAATGGATCGATAATTCCGTAACGGTGTGTTTCTGTTTCTGGAACAGTTTGTACACCAATAACAGAAGAAAGTGTTTTTTCATACTCATCCATTAATTGACGTAAACATGGTTTCTCAGCTTGGACAATATCATCACCTAGTAACACTGCAAATGGCTCATCACCAATGAATTTACGTGCACACCAAACAGCATGTCCTAGTCCCTTCGGCTCTTTTTGACGGATGTAATGAATATCTACCATTTTTGAAGAAGCTTGTACTTTTTCAAGCAACTCATATTTTTTCTTCTCTAATAAGTTTTGTTCTAGTTCAAATGCGTTATCAAAATGATCTTCGATAGAGCGCTTTGTTTTACCAGTAACGATAATAATATCTTCGATTCCCGATTTCACTGCTTCTTCTACAATGTATTGAATCGTTGGTTTATCTACTATCGGTAACATTTCTTTCGGCATTGCTTTCGTTGCTGGTAAAAAACGTGTTCCTAATCCAGCTGCTGGGATTATCGCTTTTCTTACTTTTTTCATCACAAAATACCCTCTCTCCTGTCGGAATTAATAGCAATCATTTCCTACATAAAACAAAAGGGAGATTTCGCTCCCTTTTGTTCCTTACTACTTAAAATTACTTTGTATTATAAACGATTCATAATGTCTTCTTTAATAGTAAGTAACTTTTGTTCACTATTTTGTAAAGAACTATCTTGTACACCGAAGTAGAACTTAATCTTCGGTTCAGTTCCAGATGGACGTAGGCAGAACCATGAACCATCCTCTAATTGATATTTTAACACATTTGATTTCGGTAAGTGAATCTCTTCTTTATGTCCATCTTGTAAAGATGTAATGATGCTTGCTTTATAATCTTCAACTGCTACGACTGTTAAGCCTGCTACTTCTTTCGGAGGATTCTCACGGAACGTCGCCATCATCTCTTGGATTTGTTCCGCTCCATCTTTTCCTTTTAACGTTAACGATACAAGGTCTTCACGGAAGAAACCATACTTCTCAAATACTTCTAATAGACCATCATATAACGTTTTCCCTTGTGATTTGTAGTATGCAGCTACTTCACATGCAAATAGGACAGATTGTACTGCATCTTTATCACGGCAGAATGGACGGATTAAATAACCATAGCTTTCCTCATAACCGAATTGGAATTCGTATTGTCCGCTTTCTTCATACTGTCTAATTTTCTCACCGATAAATTTAAATCCAGTTAACGTATCAACTGTATCTAAACCGTATGCTTTTGCAATTGTACGGCCAATTTCAGACGTTACGATTGTTTTTAATACGACACCGTTCTCTGGAAGTATTCCGTTTTCTTTCTTTTGAGATAGTAAGTAATCAAGCATTAATGCACCTGTTTGGTTTCCTGTTAATACTTGGAACTCACCATTATGATTACGAACAGCTACACCTAGACGATCTGCGTCAGGGTCAGTTGCGATTAATACATCTGCGCCTACCTTTTCACCGTCACGAATTGCATACTCAAACGCGGCGTGCTCTTCTGGGTTCGGTGATTTTACTGTAGAGAAGTTTGGATCTGGTAACTCTTGCTCTTTTACAACTGTTACATCTGTAAATCCAACTTCTTCTAAACCACGGCGTACAGAAATATTTGATGTTCCGTGTAATGGTGTAAAGACGATTTTTAAGTCTTTGCCGGCCTTTTCCACCATTTCTTTATTAATGATGACATTGTTCAATTCTGCAGCATATGCATCATCTACTTCTTGTCCAATAATATGTAATAAACCGTCAGCTTTTAATTGCTCTACATCAGCGACTTCAACTGTTAATTCATCTTCTATTGCATCTACGTAGCTAATTAACTCATCCGCTTCTTTTGGCGGCAACTGTCCACCATCTTCACCGTATACTTTGTATCCGTTATATTCAGGCGGATTATGGCTTGCCGTAAGAACGATTCCACTTACTGTATGTAAATGACGAACTGCGAAAGAAAGTACTGGCGTTGGACGTAAGCTTTCAAACACATATGTTGTGATACCACGTGCACCAAGTGTAGCAGCGACTTCCATTGCAAACTCAGGTGATTTATGACGAGAATCATAGGCTACAACAACACCTCGTTTTTTCGCTTCCTCACCTAACTTTTCAATAAAGCTTGCTAATCCTTTTGTTGCTTTACGAACTGTATATACGTTTAAACGGTTCGTACCAGCACCAAGTTCACCACGCATACCACCTGTGCCGAACTCTAGGTTTTTATAAAAGCTATCCTCGATTTTCTTCTCATCTTGCTTCATGTTTTCTAGCTGTTCTTTTAATTCTGCATCTAATTGTGCGTAAGAAAGCCAGCGACTAAATTCTTGTTTCCAATTCATTCTTCTCTCTCCTCTCGCTCGTCATACCTTTATTATATGAAAAAAACATGCCGTATCTCAATATTTTATAAAATCTAGCAGGATTTTACTAGGAATATTTGTATACACTATTGTTAAATACTCCACTAAAGGGAATGAGGATTATGCACGAATGGGGCTTGTCAGAAGAGCTCAAAATACAAACAAAGCAAATGATTGAAATTGCTGAAAGAGAACTATCGATTATGAGGAACGCAATCGATAAAGAAGATGAATGCATTTTATGCAAAATGGAAGATATTCATCATATGTTGGCAAATGTACAAACATTGGCAGCTACATACTATATTCAGGCATATTTATCACCTTATACGGAAAGTTCATCTTTTATTACAACAGCTATCCAACATTTAAGCGCCAGAAAACATGGTGCTCTTATCGTTGTGGAACGAAACGAGACGCTTGAAGCTTTCATTCAAACTGGAACGACATTAAACGCTCACTTAACTGCACCATTACTGGAATCAATATTTTATCCAGGTAACCCTCTTCATGACGGTGCCGTTCTCGTAAAAAATAATCATATTGTCTCAGCTGCTAATATTCTTCCTTTAACGAAAAGTACAGAAGTTGATCCTGAGCTGGGAACACGGCACAGAGCTGCAATTGGCTTATCAGAAAAGAGTGATGCACTTATATTAGTTGTCTCTGAAGAAACGGGCCGTACTTCTTTTGCCTTAAATGGGATTTCGTATACGATTTCTTTATAAAGTGAAACTTTAATCAGCCCTCACCAATCAAGAGTTTACGAGCAGCTCGATCCACACTTAACTTCTTTGCTTCCGCTGAATTTTTGAGGTGAGGGTCTTACTGCCCGGCAAATAGCTAGATAAACAAACCTATAAAAAAGAAGACTGTTCCAAAATATTGGAACAGTCTTCACTTATACTCTTATTCTTCTCCGAAACGCTCCACAAGTGTTGCAAGTGTACGTACCATTGCACCAGTTGCTCCAGCTGGACCTAAGTCGTGCGCGCCTTTTGTTTCTGATGTTCCAGCGATATCTAAGTGTACCCACGGTGTATCTTCAGCGAATTCGCCTAGGAATGTACCTGCCATAACCGCATGTCCTTCACGGCCTGGTGAGTTATTTAAATCAGCAAACTTACTGTTTCTCACACGTTCTTTATCACGATCAAAAATCGGTAGTTGCCAAATTGGCTCATCTGTTTCCATAGAAGCCTCTAGCACTTGCTCAAATAACTCTTCATTATTTGTCATTGCGCCTGTCGTATAGTTTCCAAGTGCAACAATTACACCGCCTGTTAATGTTGCAACATCAACAAGGTAGTTTGCACCAAGTTTTTTCGCATACGTAATACCATCAGCTAAAGCTAGACGACCTTCTGCATCCGTATTTAATACTTCAATTGTCTTTCCGCTCATAGATGTGATTACATCGTCTGGCTTAAATGCCGTACCACTTACAACGTTATCAGTTGAAGGAATAACAGCGATCACATTTTGTTCTGGGCGCAGTTCTCCGATAATTTCCATCGCACCTAATACAGCAGCTGCACCGCCCATATCACCTTTCATACCAACCATGCCTTCACGTGGTTTTAAAGAATAACCACCTGTATCGTATGTAATACCTTTTCCAACGAATCCAATGACATCCGTCCACTCTTCTTTTCCTTTATAAATAAGAGCGATCATTTTTGGTGGCTCTACACTACCTTGGTTTACTGCAAGTAATGCACCCATACCAAGATCTTCCATCTCTTCTTTCTCAAGAACTTTATAGTCCATATCATACTTCTCCGCTAACTCAACAGCATACTCAGCAAGCTTTGTCGCTGTTAATACGTTTGGCGGCATATTTACAAGTGTACGAGCCGAGTTTGTTGCACGTCCATGTACGTAGCCAACTGTTAATGCGGCTTCAATTTCTTGTGCATCTTCCGCTGTAATAGCCGTGAACTTCTCTAACTCTTCACGATCCTTTTTATCTGATTTATACGTTTGTAACTCATATGTACCAAGGCCTTGTACTTCTGCTGCAATATGAGCTACATCAATCGCATCTAATTTCTCTGTTACGAAAGAATCAAGTAAGATTGCTGCATCTTGTACTTTTGCTACTTGTAATGTTTTAAACGCTTTTCCAAGAGCCGCACGTAACGTTTCTGTCGTGTAAGACTCTTTCTTGCCTAAACCAACAAAGTAATAACGTTTCACATTTGTTTTTCCTAAGCTATGTACTTTCGAAATGGCCTTTTTCTTCGTAGATAATTCTTTCTCTTCTAGTAAAACTTGTAATTGTCCTTCAAACGCTTTGTCCAGTTCTTGTACAAAACTACTCATTTTCTCTTCTTCAAATAGAGCAACAATCACTACTTCATGACCTGCTAATTCTTTTTGTACTTGAAACATGTTCAGACCCCCTAAATTTCTCTACCACCATTATAACTTTATTTTCTATAAAATGCGACAATTCCAACTACAGTTATATGACGTGTAAAATCTCCTCTATTATGAAATAAGCCAAGAAAAAAAGTCTAGCGTAATTACAACTAGACTATCTTTGTTTTAAATATTGACCACGAAACACTTGCATCGTTTCGTCTTGATTTAACATCGTTAACTCTTCTTCTGTAAACTTACCATTTCCTACTTTTACTACATACACATTTACTTTTTTCTTACCCCATTGGCTATAAACATCTTTCACCGTATCATAATATAGATCAAGACGGTTTCCTTTTATTGCACCGCCCTTATCAGCTACTACACCATACCCGTAACCTGGCACGAAGAGAATCGTTCCAATCGGGAATACGCGTAAGTCCGCAGCAATTGTGGAATATAAATCCCTTTTCACTTTAACACCTGAATATGTAATACCATACTCTGGATGCCCTGGCCTCTTACCAGTTGACTCAATCCCCGATGTATAACCTGTTGCAGTCATTTCAATTGAACGATATTTAGACCAGTCGTTTGCCTGCTCTAAAGCATTTATCACTTCTTTACTCGGAGCAACATTTCTCTTAACTTCTGCTGCATGTACTTCTTTTGCACTCGTTCCCTCATATTTCTTTACAATCTCTAATAGAGAAACTCCTGTGAAAGCATTCCATGTTACGCATAATGCAATTGCAAGTAAACAAGTCATCATAATGCGAATACAATATCGTTTTAACATTTTTATATTCCACACTCCTTCATCGTTAATCATTCCCTATACGATGAAGGAATATGCAAAAAAAATAATCTCCAAATGAATTGGAGATTAAAACATTTGATATCCGCTTTTCCGAAGTTTCTTGATTACGACTCCTGCTAAAGCAGCCCCTACTAATCCAGTAGATAGAATAAATAAGTCTGCTTGTCCTAAGTGCGATACACTTGTCCCAAATGAAGAAAATGTTTCTTTCGGCTTTGAAAAATAATCCCACATACTCGCTTTATTAATAATAAGCATACAAACAATCGGATACACAATAACCATTACCCATGTAGCCCGCAAAATCATGTTGAGTAAAAATCCAATTCCAAAGAACAAAATAAAGAATAACATCATTGAAATAAGTAGTACCGGTATACTCACTCTTTTTCCCTCTCCTTCGCACGTGCCGTAAATACGTGATAAGCTGTATAACCAAATGATTCTCCTGGATTTAATGTTTTGTCCACTTCAAGATGTAGTTCTGATCTTCCTTCTAACAAATATTTAATAAGTACAGACGTATTCGGATCGTCCGCAATCTTATCTGGATGTAAGAACGCCACTTCAGACAATTCTTTCTCCTGTACAATAATATTTTCTCCTTCAGGCTCCAAAAGGAAAATAATCATATTATCACTAATTTCATCACGAATAACACCCGATCGAACACCAATGATCCCCTTCACATGAGCGACAATGCCTGTCTCTTCTAACACTTCGCGTTTCACAGCTTCATCAACTGTCTCACCTTCATTTACAAAACCAGCCGGTAAAGACCATTTCCCTTTTAATCCACTGTATTTCTTCTTAACGAATAGCCACCTGCCATCTTTTGTAGCTACTAGACCGCTAACAGCTAGCCATACCTTCCCTCGTTTCTCCATGATGTAATAACCTCCTCCATCATAACGGACAGAATATTCTTTCTTTTTTATATATTATACTATATTTTTAATATGAAAAAAGCAGAAACAGCGCTTAGCCGTTTCTGCTTTTTCTACTATATATTAAAAGAACTTTAATTTACCTTTTTTAAGAACTAATAAAGGTCCACCTAATAAGAACAGGTAGCGGTTATCGATTACTTTCTTCATGAAGGAAGCTTTCCAACCTGTTAACTTTTTACCCATAACAACACCCATTGCATCGTCATGACCTAAAGAACATACAGATCCTTTATTATCGAATGCGAATTTTTTCATTTCGCCCTTGCCACGAACTAATACAGTTAAGTTGTGTGCAATGTTGTAACCTTGTTGAATTGCAATTTGTGCTGTTGGTGGGTATGGACGGTTAATTTCTTCGTTAATAATTAACGCGGCATCACCAACCATGAATACATCTTCGTATCCTGGAGCGTGCATGTACTCATCAACTTTTACACGTCCGCGCATTGCTTCAAAGCCAGACTCTTCTACAATACCATTACCACGAACACCTGCAGCCCAAACTACTGTTTCAGACTTAATTAATTCCGTATCATCGCCATTTGCAACGATAATTCCTTCTTCAGTTGCTTCTTTAATTGCTGTACCGATGCGGAATTCTACGCCTTTTTTCTCAAGTTGTTTTACAGCGTATTCTACTAATGCTGGATCGAAACCTGGAAGTGCTGTTGGAGCCGCTTCTACACAAATGATACGTGCTTTTTCACGTGGTACATTGTACTGTTTGCAAAGTTCAGGAACACGGTTTGCAAGCTCACCTACGTACTCGATACCAGTAAATCCAGCACCACCAACAACGATTGTTACTAACTCATCGCGCTTCTCATCTGCATATTTAGCGAAACTAGCTTCCATATGCTCACGAATTTCACGAGTTGCATTAATGTTAGCGATTGAGAATGCATGCTCTTTTAATCCTGTAATTCCGAATGTTTCTGATTCGAAACCAAGACCGATTACTAAGTAGTCATACTCTAACTCGCCGTCTTTTAAGATAATACGTTTTTCAGCAGCTTTAATTTCTACTACTGTGTCTTGTACAAAGTTCACTTTATTTGTATCAATAACGTCTTGAATATCTAGACAGATTTTTTCATCTTGTAATGTACCAGCTGCGCTCTCGTGTAACCAAGTCGCTTGGTAGTGATAGCTGTTGTTGTTTACTAACGTAATTTCAGCTTCATTTACAGATAATGCTTTTTGCAGACGAACAGTCGTAATCATCCCGCCATAACCTGCACCTAAAACTACGATTTTTGGAGTCTTCACCAAATCACAACCCTTTTCTTTATATAATAGTAATGAGAAATAATACCAAGTACTAAAAACTCTATTTGTCAAGAATGTGGAATTTATCACATTCTATATCATAACAAAACGCAGTCAAAAAATCGTACGAATTTTGTCATAGAAATTTAACATAATACTTCCCTATATTAGTCGGTTTTATTCCAGAATTCAAGCATCTGGCGAATTATCAATATTTTAAAATAACATAGCGTTTTCAAGGGTTTTTCAGCCTTTTTTTCATGTATTTTCCTTTCTGTATATTTTATACAATAAAAAAGAACCTATGCGAAAACTTACACACAATTCAGTCGTTTTCAGAAGTATTATGAACTCAAATATGCTATCATTTATTTGAAAGTGTCATCATTTGCAGGATTTTCGTGTACATATGAACAATATATGAAATCAATATCAAAATTCCATCTATAGGGGGAATGAAAGTGGCAGAAAATCAAAAAGTTTACGACATAACAATTATTGGTGGTGGTCCAACGGGACTGTTCACAGCATTTTATGGCGGTATGAGACAAGCAAGTGTAAAAATCATTGAAAGCTTACCTCAACTTGGAGGACAATTATCCGCACTCTACCCTGAAAAATACATTTATGATGTGGCTGGATTTCCAAAAGTGCGTGCACAAGAATTAGTCGATAACTTAAAAGAGCAAATGAAGAAATTTGATCCAACCGTTTGCTTAGAAGAAGCGGTTGATACGCTTGAAAAACAAGCTGATGGTATATTTAAACTTGTTACGAATAAACAAACTCACTATTCTAAATCAGTCATCATTACTGCCGGCAATGGTGCTTTCCAACCACGCCGCTTAGAATTAGAAGGTACAGCAAAATACGAAAAGAAAAACTTACATTATTTCGTTGATGATATGAATAAATTTGCTGGCAAGCGCGTCGTAGTATTTGGCGGTGGCGACTCCGCAGTAGACTGGACGATGATGTTAGAACCGATTGCTGAAAAAGTTACAATCGTTCATCGCCGTGATAAATTCCGTGCACATGAACATAGCGTCGAAAACTTAATGAATTCTCGTGCAGAAGTAAGTACACCGTATGTTCCAGTTGAACTCATTGGTGATGACAAAATTGAACAAGTCGTTCTTCAGCACGTAAAAACTGAAGAAAAAGTTATCATCGATGTTGATGACGTAATTGTAAACTACGGCTTCGTTTCTTCTCTTGGTCCAATTAAAAACTGGGGCTTAGATATACAAAAAAATAGCATCCTTGTGAATTCAAAAATGGAAACGAATATTCCTGGCATTTACGCTGCTGGTGACATTTGTACATATGAAGGAAAAGTAAAACTTATCGCTTGTGGATTTGGCGAAGCACCGACAGCAGTAAACAATGCAAAAGCTTACTTCGATCCAAATGCAAAACTTCAACCGATGCATAGCTCAAGTATGTTTTAATATAGCAATGAAAAGAACTCCTTTTACGCGAAGGAGTTTTTTATTATTGTGCTACCGTATCCTTCCAAAATATGTTACAATAAAACAGAACAAACGTTCTATTTAATAAGGGGGATATTTTAAAGATGAAAGAACCTATTATCGTAAAAAAAGAAGCTTTCCAAGCAATCGGCGTTTCGGTTACGACGACTAATGAAAAAGAAGCATCTACTGAAGGAAAAATTCCCGAGCTCTGGAACCGATACTTTCAAGAACAAATGATGCATCACATCCCAAATCAACAAACGAAAGAAACACTCGCTTTCTACTCCAACTACGAATCAGATGAAACTGGTACATATACATTTACAATCGGTATGCCCGTTTCTTCACTAAAAGAAGTTCCTGAAAATATGACAACTTTAACAATACCCGCCGCTACGTATGCGGTATTTACAACGAGAAAGGGACCAGTTGCTGAAGTCGTTTGCGAAGCTTGGGAATATATTTGGAAATGGTCGAAAGAAAATAAACGTGCTTTTACAACAGACTTTGAGCTTTATGATGAAAAAGCAACAGATCCAACCAACGTACAATTGGATATTTATATTGCATTAGCCTGAACGACAAAAAAGAAGATACCATTTGGTATCTTCTTTTTTGTCGTTAAATAGCCACTGTGCAAATTCATTATTATTGTCTACAATGAGAAAGTGCAGTATAGAAATATTAGAAACTGTATAAAGTGAAACTATAATCAGCGAGGGACATCTCTCATTGAGTATTAGCCCTCACCAATCGGGCGTTTACTGTTTTTTTAGTTTAAATTTGTCACATAGAAAGGAAGCAATATGGAGGAACTACAACAAAATAAAACTGCTTTAGAAGGAAGCGGAAAACCGTTATTAAAAAATACGAATTTCCTTTTTCTTTGGGCAGCTACTCTTTTTTCAAGCTTTGCTTTAGCCTTTTTTACTTTTTCACAAACGTGGTACATAGCAAAAACATTAAACCTTGAAGCTTCACTCGGTGTTGTTTTCGTAGCTCTTA
>NZ_JAKUFY010000063.1:0-30601 GCF_022663675.1 Bacillus cereus group sp. BfR-BA-01355 | reverse complement strand
AGCGTTCATCCTGAGCCAGGATCAAACTCTCCAATAAAGTTAGTTTGTCTAGCATCTAAAAATAAAAATTGACGTTTCACGTTGTTTGTTTCGTTCAGTTTTCAAAGAACTTGTCCACCGCTTCAGAAGCGACTTCATCATATTAACATCTTCATTTTTCGATGTCAACTAAGTTTTAAAATTTATTTTTTGTCATTTTTCTGCGTTTCCGCATCAGCGACGTTTATTAATATACCATCATGTTTTTTAAATAACAAGTGTTTTTTATAAAAAACACAAAAAAATTATCTATCCTACTTTTTCTATAAAAAGAACTGTTATCCTTTCTACTAAAAATAGTTATTCTGATTGTATACTACTACACTTCATTCAACCAAATTGCATTTCACAATACCTTCCCAGATTTTCATTCTCTTCTATATAAAAATTTATAATAATTATCCTTCTATAGAATAGCGATATAAATTAGTCGTAAGAAAAAATCACATCCCAATTAAATAGCCAACCACACGCATTAATCCCTTCCTTCCCATTCAAAAATTTAATTCCCTACAAATAACAACATTCCAACGCAAATATAAACTTAAGAATATTATTAGAATTTTTTTACATTTAATTAATGAAAGATATCCATTTTTTGTTATATAGTAAGAAAGGACGTATTCAACTATAAATAAAGCAATGGAGGAATTATTTTATGGATAGGTTAACAAAGTTTTCATTAAAAAACCGCTCCGCCATTATCATCATGGTTTTTCTCATTTCCATACTCGGTGTTTATTCCGGCTCTAAATTACCTATGGAATTTTTGCCAAGTATCGATAATCCAGCAATCACCGTCACAACCTTATCTCAGGGACTTGACGCTGAAACGATGACAAAAGACGTAACTGACCCTCTCGAAAAACAATTTCGTAATTTGGAACATATCGATACCATCACTTCTTCTACGCACGAGGGATTATCACGTATCGACATTGCATATACATCAAAAGCAAACATGAAAGATGCAGCACGCGAAGTCGAAAAAGCCGTCAATACAATTAAATTACCTAAAGATGTAACCAAGCCCGTAGTTAGTCAATTAAACACTTCTATGATTCCACTCGCCCAAATTACTATCCAGAAACAAAACGGTTTTTCAAAAGCAGATGAAAAACAAATTGAAAAAGAAATCGTACCACAACTCGAAAACATTGATGGTGTTGCCAACGTTATGTTTTTCGGAAAATCAACCTCTGAATTATCTATCGTACTTGATCCGAACCAATTAAAAAACAAAAACGTAACATCACAGCAGGTACTAACTGTTTTACAAGGAAAAGAAACTTCTACTCCAGCTGGGGCAATTACTGTTAATCAGGAAGAATACAACCTCCGCGTCATCGGGGACATAAAAAATGTAAATGACATTAAAAACATCACTGTGGCACCCCAAGTGAAATTACAAGACATTGCTCAAATCGAAATCAAACAACACTACGATACAATCTCACATATAAACGGCGAAGAAGGCACAGGATTAATCATCATGAAAGAACCGAGTAAAAATGCAGTTGCCATCGGAAAAGAGATTGATAAAAAAGTTAAAGAGATAAATAAGGAATATAAAGATCAATTTTCTATTAAACTTTTGGCTTCAACCCATGAACAAGTTGAAAATGCTGTTACTAGCATGGGAAAAGAAGTAATACTTGGAGCAATCGCTGCAACTCTAATTATCTTAATCTTTTTACGTAACTTCCGAACAACACTCATCGCTGTTGTAAGTATTCCATTATCTATTTTATTAACACTCTTTTTACTACATCAATCTAACATCACACTTAACATTTTAACCCTTGGTGGTTTAGCTGTTGCGGTTGGACGTCTCGTCGATGATAGTATCGTTGTCATCGAGAATATTTTCCGCCGTTTACAAAAAGATCCTTTCTCTAAAAATATTATTCTTGATGCAACGAAAGAAGTCGCCGTCGCAATTACTTCTTCTACTTTAACAACGGTCGCTGTTTTTTTACCTATCGGCCTCGTATCAGGAGCAATCGGAAAATTAATGTTACCTATGGTATTAGCAGTTGTATATTCTATTCTATCATCCTTAATCGTTGCACTAACAGTTGTTCCACTTATGGCTTTTTTACTACTCAAAAAAACAAAGCATCGAAAGCCAAGTTCTTCATCACGATATGTTGCTACCTTAAAGTGGTCTCTTTCTCATAAATTCATTATTCTACTTACTGCATTTTTATTATTTGCAGGATCAATTGCAGCCTATATATTACTACCGAAAGCAAACATAAAATCTGAGGACGACACAATGTTATCTATTAACATGACATTTCCAGCCGATTATAATGCTGAAGCTCAAAAACAAAAAGCATTCGATTTCGAAAAGAAATTACTTTCTAATTCAGATGTAACAGACGTTATTTTACGAATGGGATCTAGCGCAGAAGATGCACAATGGGGGCAAACAACTAAAAATAACCTTGCTAGTATATTTGTAGTCTTTAAAAAAGGTTCTGATATTGATCAATATATTAAAGAGTTAAAAAAGGAAAATAAAACTTTCGAGCCTGCTGAACTGAATTATATAAAAACAAGTTATTCAAGCTCTGGCGGCGGAAACAATTTGCAATTTAACATAACAGCTACTAACGAAGGGAATTTAAAAGAGACGGCTACTATCGTCGAAACAAAACTAAAAAGCATGGATAATCTTTCTAAAGTAAAAACGAATTTAGAAGGCTCTAAGAAAGAATGGCAAATTCATATTGATCAAACAAAGGCTGAACAACTAGGCTTAACACCAGAAATAGCTGCGCAACAAGTAGCATTCCTTATGAAGAGATCGCCTATTGGCGAAATTACAATTAATAATGAAAAAACTACTATTATGATAGAACACAAAAAGGAAAACATAAATAAACAAGACGATATTTTAAACACAAACTTACTATCACCTATTAATGGACCAATTCCTTTAAAAGACATCGCAACTATTTCAGAAAAACAAACACAAACAGAAATTTTCCATAAAGACGGAAAAGAAACAATTCAAATTACCGCCGAAGCTTCAAATAAAGATTTAAGTAAAGTAAACACAGAAGTAAATAAAGCGATAAATGACTTAGATTTACCTAGCGGTGCAAAAGTAAATATCGCAGGAGCTACTGAATCTATGCAAGAGAATTTTACAGATTTATTCAAAATTATGGGGATCGCAATCGGGATTGTATATTTAATTATGGTTATCACCTTCGGGCAAGCACGTGCTCCTTTTGCAATCTTATTCTCCCTGCCATTAGCTGCTGTCGGTGGTATTTTAGGATTAATCATTTCACGAACACCTGTTGATGTAAATTCCTTAATCGGTGCATTAATGTTAATCGGGATTGTCGTTACAAACGCTATTGTATTAATAGAAAGGGTCCAACAAAATCGGGAACACGGACTGGAAACGAGAGAAGCCTTACTGGAAGCAGGTTCTACTAGACTACGTCCAATTATTATGACGGCTATAACAACAATCGTCGCTATGCTACCACTCTTATTCGGTCAATCGCAAGCAGGAAGTATGGTATCAAAAAGTTTAGCCGTAGTTGTCATCGGTGGTTTAGCAGTCTCAACTGTTCTTACATTAGTAGTCGTTCCAGTTATGTATGAACTATTAGATAAAATCGGAAAAAAAAGGCGCTCCCGTAGAAAAATAAGCACTTCTACAGAAACACCCGATATTTAAAACCAAAAGGCGTTATCTTCACGAATGAAGATAACGCCTTTTCTCTATCTACTCATATAATCTATCATGTTTTCCGCATACCGCTCTAGAGGTTCACTAGAATCCACAATAAGATATTCACTATTTAAAGGTTTCTTACTACCATTTAACCACTTTTTAAAACCTACTTCCGACCTCACTTTTTCAATTTGACTAATCATACGCTTACGTGTTTGCAGTCTCGCATTAATCTCTTCCATATCATTAAGATAACACTCAATATATTTATATTTCACACCATGTTTATTTGATAATTTAATCCCTTTTTCAACCATTCCCTCATATAAACATGGACTATCCAATATAACACTATGCCCTTGTTCTAAATAAGAATCAATCAATGCCCATTCAGCATCATATGCAAGTCCACCAACTATCGTTGATTCAATACCTTTCACTTCTAGTGATTTTAACAATGCTGATTTCAAAACGTCATGATCTACAATTATAGCACCTGTTAACTTCGCTATATACTTAGAAACTGTGGATTTTCCCGCCCCTGGAAAACCTGACATTTGCAGAAAAAACAAATTAAATCCACTCCCTCATTTTCACCTCTTTATCTATATAACGAATTACAAATTCAACAATCGCTACACCTTTTCCTTCTATATTAAAATGCAAAAAGAACCCTCTACTTATAAATAGAGAGTTCTCCTTTGTAACTTATGCCGCTTTTATCTTCTTCGTCGTTTTACTTTTTCTTTTCGTTCCTGTAAAGCGCTTATGCAATACAGATGCTATCAAGCGTGAAATGACATTGAATAGTAATACCATAATAATTAATACAGCTGCAGATTTTGTCGCAATCAACTTCGCATCTGGAATAAACCCTTCAGAATTTAACTTCCAAATATGAACTGCTAACGTTTCAGCTGGTCTAAACGGATTTAAAGGATGCGCAGGACTCGAGAAGTCCGCTGCTGAATTTAAAATCGGAGATGTTAAACCCGCTGTGTAAATTAATGCTGCCGCTTCCCCAAATATACGACCCGCCGCTAAAATAATCCCTGTAATAATTTGCGGTAATGACGATGGGATAATAATACGAACGATTGTTTGCCACTTTGTTGCACCTAATCCAAGACTTGCCTCTTTTACATTATGAGGCACTTCTGAAATAGCATTTTCACAAACACGTGTTAAACCTGGTAAGTTTAAAATAGTTAAAGCAAGAGCACCACCCATTACTGTGTATCCCCAGCCTGTCATTGTAACGAACACTAACAAACCAAATAAACCAACAACAATAGATGGTAAAGACGCCATTGTCTCAATGCATAAACGAACAAAATTTAAAAAGCGCCCTTGTTTTGCATACTCTGCTAAATATATTCCAGCACCTAGTCCAAGAGGAATAGATATAATAAGCGTTATAACAAGCATGTAGAATGAATTGAATAACTGCGGACCAATCCCACCACCAGCTCTTGTATTACTTGGTTCTCCAAACAAGAAATTAGGATCCCAAAAACCCCATCCCTTTTGTAAAATTTCAAACACTAAGAACACTAGCATAGCTACGACCAAAGCCGCAACCGCATAAAAGATACCCGTCCAAACTTTATTTACCGTTCTTGCATTCATTATTATCGCTCACCTCTTTGCCCAATCGCTCGAATTACTAAAATAAACAGGAATGAAATAACAAGTAAAATCATCGCTAAAGTCCATAGCGCATTATTCCAAGCAGTTCCGTTCAATGTATTTGTCATGTCCATTGTCAAAATACCAGTTAACGTTGCTGTCGGACTATATATTCCTTCTGGTAATTTAATCGTATTCCCGATTACCATTTGAACGGCTAGCGCTTCACCAAAAGCTCGCGCTAAACCTAAAACAACACCTGTTAAAATTCCTTTTTTCGCAGCAGGAACAATCACTCGGCTAATTGCTTGCCATTTCGTTGATCCTAGGCCATAAGAAGCTTCTAAATAATCAAATGGAACAGAGCGTATTGCATCAGAAGCGATACTAGCAATAGTAGGTAAAATCATAATACTTAATACAACGATACCCGCAATTAAACTAAAGCCCACTCCCCCGAACGAATCACGTAATAACGGAACTAAAATCGTAACCCCTAATAATCCGTATACTACTGACGGAATACCGACTAATAATTCTAAAACAGGCTTCAATACTTTATTTCCAAACTTCGGCGAAATTAAATTCATGAATATAGCCAGAGCTATAGCAATTGGTGCACTAATAATAACCGCACCTAACGAAACCACTGTTGAACCTACAATAAAAATTAAAGCCCCAAAAGATCCTTGATCAGCATTTGGATTCCATTTTGTCGATGTTAACATCTCAGTAAACGAGATACCACTTTGTGTAAAAGATTGAATTCCTTTGCCACAAATAAACGCAATAATAGCTAATGTAATTAAAACAATAAAAATACCACAAAACGTAACAAGTGATCTTCCTATATATTCACTTTTCACGTAATTAATTTGTTTTTTCCCCTTCATCACAGGACAGACCCCACTTCACAGATTGAAATGAACAGGACTGGCCTTGCAGCCAGCCCCATAAATTTGATTACTTATTTAATTTAGACATTGGAATGTAGCCCATATCTTCTACTTGCTTTTCAAAGTCTTTACCTTTTACATAATCGATGTAAGCTTTTGTTGCTTCTTTCGCTTCACCTTTTGTTACCATATACTCGTAAGACCAGAATGGATATTTACCAGACGCAATGTTTTCAACTTTTGGATCAGCACCATCAATTTTCACTGTTTGCAGTGCACCTTTTTTATCACCCACCATATAAGACATTGCTAAATAGCTTACTGAACCTGGAGTAGAATTGATAGCTTGCTCTACTGCACCGTTAGAATCTTGTGTTGTTCCAGTTCCATCATTGATTTTTGCGTCTTTCATAATTGTTTTTTCGAATGTAGCACGTGTACCAGATGAAGCTGGACGATTAATTACGTTGATTTTTTCATCTTTTCCGCCTACTTCTTTCCAGTTTGTTACTTTTCCAGTGAAGATATCTTGTACTTGTTGCACTGTTAAGTTATCAACTTTTACATCTTTATTTACAACAAGAGCGAATGCAATACCCGCTACCTTGTTATCTACTAATTCTTTCGCCTTTTCAGCATCTTTTATTTTATCTCCGGACGGAACATCTGAATTACCAATTTGCACTGCACCAGATGCTACTTGGTTAATCCCAGTTCCACTACCGCCACCTTGAACTTGAATAGAAACTTTTGAATTTTTCTCCATGAATTTCTTTCCAGCTTCCTCCGCAAGAGGTAGAAGAGCTGTAGAACCAGCTGCTGCAATCGTACCCGATAATTCTTGTTTTGTATTATCGCTTCCTTTAGCAGTTTCTTTACTAGTTGTATCTTCTGCTTTTCCACACCCAACTAATGCTCCTGCTACCACTAAAGCTGCTAAAGAGAATTTAATACCTTTTTTCATAACCATGTCTTGTACCCCCATTTGGATTATCACTTTTCGAATTCATTTTCTTTCGAACACAAATTCATTGTAGGACAACAATATTATGTGAGTGTTAAGCAATTTTTAATTTTAAGTAAATGACGATAATAACCCTTAAAATCTATGAATCCCAACATTTGCAGTTAAAGAATCCAACAAAAACCACACTAACTATGCTGTAATGTAAATTTATTCTTAACAATGTAAATTCAATGTAAATGTTTTTCTCTCTTTTTCCCTTTTAGTTAAAGTTATATTTACAATTCCGCTGTATTTTGTAACTTTTACACGCCTAATTTATGCACATTAAAAAGAATTTCAGTAATATTTTTTAGTACAACTAAATAAATTGGAACAATTCTAAAATTAAATGAATATTTTTAAAGTACTAATTGACAGCATCATCCAATGTAGTCTACTATATTACTAACAAAAAGTTTACCTAAGGAAACTTTTTAAACTAACACTAACAATATAGAGAAGAGGTAACTTTTATGGTATCGGCTAATACTAAACCCCTTTCCGATTTTAAAACAGGGGAATTTGTACAAATTGAGAAGATACAATTAGAAGGAACTATGAAACGACGTTTATTAGATTTGGGATTTATCCCTGGGGCAACGATTAAAGTATTGCAACGCAGTCCACTTGGAGATCCGGTCGCCTATCAAGTGAGCAACACAACTATTGCACTGCGAAAAGAAGAAAGTTCCCTTATTTTCGGGGTATTAATAGGAGATGATTTCAGATGAGCAAACATCGTATTGCTTTAGCTGGCAACCCGAATACCGGGAAAAGTACATTATTTAATACTTTGACAGGTTTAAAACAACATACTGGAAATTGGACAGGAAAAACTGTTTTAAAAGCTGAAGGAGAATATGAACATAACGGAAGTACTTATACATTAATAGATTTACCTGGAACTTACTCATTATACTCAAATTCCGCGGACGAAGAAGTGGCGAGGGATTATATTATATTTGAAAAACCAGAAGTAACTGTAGTTGTCCTAGACGCAACTGCTATGGAAAGAAATTTAAATTTAGCACTCCAAGTGATGGAAATGACAAACAACGTAGTCATTTGCATTAACTTAATTGATGAAGCCGAGAAAAAAGGTATTGTTATTGATGAAAAAAAATTAGCAAAATCACTTGGTGTACCTGTAGTTAAAATTTCAGCACGTAACCGAGTAGGCATTGGTCATTTACTAAATGTTATTGCAAAAGTATCAAATAAAAAACTAATTCCAACACCAATTAAAATTACTTACAGCGAAAAAATCGAAAATATGATTCAAGAATTAGAACCACAAATTTATAAGGTGTTCGGTGATACGTATCCAGCACGTTGGATTGCGTTACGTATATTGGATGGAGATAAAAATTTCTTAACTACACTTCAAAAACACCATAATGAACCACTTGTAAGGGAGGTCATAATTAATGGAATCTCACTCAGCCAGTAAAGCTCTTCCATTAGACTATATTATTCAACATGCACAAACACTTTCAAATGAAGATATACGAGATGATATAGTCGGAGATATTTACCGAACATCTGCAAGCATATGTAAAGAATCCGTCCAATATACAAATACTGATAAATTATATCGTTCCGAAAAACTAGATAAAATTTTCACATCTCCAATCTGGGGATTCCCAATTATGCTCGGTATTTTATCTATTATTTTTTATCTTACAATCGCAGGCGCTAACGTACCATCTGATATGATTGCCGAATTCTTCGGATGGGCCGAAGGATATTTAACATCTTGGTTCCAAGCAGCGCATGCACCTGAATGGTTACATGGCATTTTAATACTTGGTTTATTCCGTGGTATCGGAGCTGTTATTAGCGTTATGTTACCACCTATGGCAATCTTTTTCCCTATGTTCGCGCTACTAGAAAACTACGGATACTTACCACGTGTCGCGTTTAATATGGACCGCTTATTCAAACGATCCGGCGCACACGGGAAACAATCTTTAACAATGGCAATGGGATTTGGTTGTAATGCAGCAGCCATTATGTCAACACGTATCATTGAATCACCACGTGAACGTATGCTAGCAATTTTAACGAACAACTTCGTTCCTTGTAACGGTCGCTGGCCTATGTTAATTTTAATGGCTTCACTATTTATGGCTGCTGGTTATACAGGCAGTATGCAAACATTGGTTACTGCTGGCGTTGTAGTTGGAATGGTTGTAATTGGTGTTATTATGACATTAACTGTTTCTTGGATACTATCAAAAACAGCCTTAAAAGGGGTTCCAACTCACTACACACTTGAGTTACCTCCGTACCGCAAGCCAAAAGTTTGGAATACAATTGTTCGCGCAACACTCGATAAATCAATCTATGTTTTAAAACGAGCTATAGTTGTTGCTGCCCCTGCGGCTGCATTAACTTGGTTACTTGCTAACATTTTTATCGGTGACACAAGCTTACTTATGTATTTTGTAAACTTCCTAGATCCATTTGCTAAAATGTTAGGACTTGACGGGTTTATTCTAGCTGCATTCATTCTTGGACTACCCGCTAATGAAATTGTAATCCCAATTTTATTAATGTCTTACTTATCAACTGGGGCTTTAACTGAAATAGATGATTTTAATCAAATTAAAAATCTATTCCTAGAAAATGGTTGGACTTGGTTAACAGCGTTAAACACAATGTTGTTCTCACTTCTTCATTTCCCGTGTGGAACAACATTGGTTAACATATATAAAGAAACAAAAAGTGCAAAATGGACATTCTTATCGTTTGCAATCCCTACCGTTATCGCCATTGTTGTTACATTCCTCTCTACACAATTGGTACATTGGTTAGGGCTTGTATAAAGCAAAGCATACATAGAAGGTATCCCCCTTCACGTTTGCTTTGCACGAAAGAAACCTGAAAATCATTCAGGTTTCTTTTTTTGTACATCAGTATTCCACGGCTGTGCTCCATACGTTGTGAGTTTTTTATGAATAAAATATATAGCTCCTGGAAGAACTGCCATTAATATCGTGCAACTAATCCCTAAACCCGTAAACAACTTACATCACCTTATTTCACTCTTTTAGGTAAAGCCGAGCCTGAATGCTCAATCGTCGGGTGAACATGAACAGTAATTTCAGCTTTACTAAAGTAATTTTCGCCTTGATCCCAATTCTTACTTACCTTTTTCCACTCTTTATAATTATGTCGCTTATACACTTCCCCTAACTCTAATACATCTACCTTATATTTTTTTTGAACAAGTTTAATTGATTTTTGAATACGCTTCTCCATTTCTTCCGATATATCCTTCTCTAAACGCTTTTCATTCAAAACCTTTTTATGATCACTAAAATGCAACTCAGCTATTGTACCTTCCAGAGATAAATGAATATTAAACTTTGGTTTTGTAGCATTCGTTGTAGATACTTTAATTTTTCGACGCAACTTATGAATTTCATATGTAATAAGTTGATCCTTTTTACGAATGGTAAAAAAACCTCCAATTTTTTTACCTATTATATAATTCATCCCTAATGTTTCTTCCCCACTCAAGTTGCCTACACACTTATTATCCTTTCCACGAAACAATGCTGCACCGTCCATTTGTACCCCTTGTTTTGTTAGTTCAAGAATAGGTAATACAAAACTCCGGTTAGAGATCATCTTTTCCTGTACCTCACCAATTCTTGCAGCCTCAATCATTTGGGCATTTTTCGGAGGGTGTTCAGCTAACATATCAATATACTGCGCCGGTAAATTTTCAGGTTTTGCACTCTGTTTTAAAATAGATTCTGCATTTTTCTTTGAAACAAACAAACGAATATTTCTTCTCATTTCATGATCGCGAATATATACATCTAACGTATTTTGTAAAATGTATGGATGTGAAAGTAATTCTTCAGAGAAAATAATCACTTGTATATGAGGGAAAAATAATGTACGACTAATTTTTTTAGCGATTATTCTTATTTGTTCAAACACACTATCTGCTTTCGCACTAACATTAATATAATTTTCGCCATCTCCATCACCTTGTCCACCTTGCTGCGCTAACTTACTAGGAAGTACCATTTGATACGTCCCTTTCATAATTGGATTCGCTTTCTTCTCCTTCACGATATCATAAGCCGCTCCTACTACAAATCCTCTTTCTTCTATCTCTTCTAACTCAGAACACCCACTCATAAATCCAGTTAAAGTCATAACCATTATAATTTTAAGAAGGTGTTTCATTTCCACCATTCCTTCTTTTTATTTTATATACAATTAAAACGAGCAAAGGCGCTAACACAACAAACCCCATATCTATCCAAGCTAAATAAGTCCCATAACTTGATAAAGCATTCAAACTACTAGGTATCATATTCGCCATAAAAATAATAGGGGCACTTACGAAAATAAAAATATGTTTCTTCACTTTCGGAAACATAGCACAAAACAATAAAGATGCGACGTCATAATACATTGCTGTAGTGTTATAAATAGTAATAATCCAAGTCGTAAAAAAAATCGCATCGAACCTTTCTAAAAACCCTCCGCCAATTTCAATTTCTTTCCCTAATTCAATTGTTGGATATGTCAATCCACGTGTGGTCATATACGTAAAAACACTAATACAAGTTACATAAATTAAAATGTATGACAACACGTTTACCATCACCGCTTTCGCGACTGCCATTGGCGCTTTTTTCGCTGACTTATCATTCAGCAACACCGCATAAAATAAAGCTACTTCGAATCCAATAAACGTAAAAATAGAATTTTTAACTCCAACAGCATATTGACTTACTTTCGTTTGAAAAGCTGGTAGTAAATTATTTATTTCCATTAAATTTATATTCAATAAAGAAAGAAGTACTATCGCAATTAAAACAATAGGTAAGAATAAAACATTTAACCTTAATAAGGCTGCTCTTGATCCTGCTATTCCATAAATAACAACTAGCAAGAAGAAGAAAGACAGTAGTTGTATCGGTGTATCACTAAATAAATACGTTTGAGAAATAATTGAAATCATTCGCGATTCATATGCTGTCAAAGCAGCAAACGTTAATACTAAAATACTACTAATTGTGTATGCAACAGGCTTCGTCAAATGCGCACTCGTATATTGAACAAAATTTTGTTTCGGAAATAAGATCGCCACCCTCGTCACAAACCAACCTAAAACTGTACAGATCAATCCACCCAAAAGCAAAATAATCCAACCGTCCGAAAATAAAGTTTGGTTAGCGATATCTCTTGGCATAGACAATGCTCCTATACCAATAATGGTCGATGATACCGCAAACCCAATTTCCCGAGATCCAATCTCTTCATCGCCATACTCAAATGGTTTCAATTATTTTCGCTCCTTTGGACGTATTGTAGAATCTTTTGTTTGTAAGTACTCTGGTCTATCTTTCAACATCGATTTTGGCATGCGAATAAATTCTTCTTTCCAATCTTTATAAAATGCAGGAGCAATTGGAGTTGTATACGGTATACCAACGCTTGTTAAATTTGTAATATGAATAGCAAGTGCGATCAGAGCTAGAATAATCCCATACAAACCAAAAGCCGTTGCAGCTAATACAAAGACGAAAAGTAAAATTCGGAACGTAATTGTAATGCTATATACAGGAAGCGAAAATGTAGCAATCGCAGTAACTGCAATAATAATAACTAAAAATGGATTTACAATCCCTGCATTTACCGCAGCTTCTCCAATTACAAGACCTCCTACAATCCCTATCGTTTGTCCCATCGGTTTCGGCAATCGGATTCCAGCTTCTCGTATTAATTCCATAGTCAAGGCCATCATTAACGTTTCAATATACGCTGGAAACGGAACACCTTCCCTAGCACCTGCAATTGAATAAGCCAGTTTAGAAGGAATAAGTCCTTGATGGTAAGATACAAGTGCTACATACATAGCTGGTAACAAAACCGCAATTATACCTGAACCCATACGTAAAAATCGTAATAACGTTCCAATCACCCAGCGCTCGTAATGATCTTCTACAGATTGAAAAATATCAACAAATACGAGTGGCGCAATAAGAGCAAATGGGGATCCGTCTACCAAAATGGCTGCCTTTCCTTTCGCTAATGAGGCTATAATATTATCAGGCCTCTCTGTATTCAAAAACTGTGGAAATGGGGATAAATTATTATCCTGAATTAATTGTTCAATCGTACCTGTTTCCAAAACGACATCTGTCACTATTGATTGAAGACGGCGATCCAACTCTTTTACAATGTGAGGATTAATAATATCTTCTATATATACTAGGGTTACTTCTTTCTGCGATCGCTTCCCCATAATATAAGATTGGAACCTCAACTTTGGATCACGTAAACTACGTCGGATTAACATTTTATTCACATTAATATCTTCATTTAATCCGATCCTCGGTCCACGTATTAAATCTTCAGTTACTGGTGGTTCTAAACTTCTTTTTTCCCAAGCTCTACTATTAATCACGATAGCCGTTTGAATATTATCAATTAATATAACCGTATCTCCCGCTAAAATCGCATTCATAATGTCTGGAAACTTCGTCTTTACACCCACTTCTGCGATAGAAATAAAACGATCCAATAACGTTTGAACAACGGCTTCCTCACTTGGAATTTCTTCGTATTGCAGCGTACGAACGACATATTTATAAACATTATCCTTGTCTGTTAATCCACATAAAAACACAACCGCACAACGTGTAAAACTCCCAGCAAGAGCAACTTCTCTAATTGTTAAATCATTAGGTGAACCTAACTCATCCCTAATTTCTTTCATAACTTCAAATAAGTTACCTTCAAGCTCTAACAATTTCCCCACCTAACTTCCTTTTCAACAAGTTTTTAGTTAGATTCCGCTAATAGAAGAAAATATATACAAAAAAGAGCTATCTCTTTTCAAAGATAGCTCTAATAAACGAATTACTTTTCTACTATTATGCTTTTTTTCTTTATAGATACACTTTTTGTAAATCCACTAACTACAAACATCACAATCATATTAATTAACAATGCGACTATACCTACATTTAAATCTTTTATAGACTGCGGAAAACTCGGAAACATCGTAGCTATATTAGAGCCCGATAAAGTGATATATGCAACAACTAATAACCCCATTCCCATTCCTGCAATCGCTCCTTGCTTTGTAATAACCTGACGTGGAAACAAGCTACATACAAGTGCAGGGAAAAGTTGTGTAACAATACTGTACCCCATTAATAGAAGGGCTCCTATTGTTTCTCCTCCTTTAAATGTAAATAAAACTGCTACGAGCGTTACTACAGGTACAAATAACTTTGCAGCTTTAGCAACTTGTCTATCTGAAGCAGATGGAACCATCGTTCGATAAATATTTTTCGCTAACAGTGTAGAAGCCGCCATAACAAGCATAGAGCCTGGAACTAACGCCGTTAATACTCCCGCACTACCAATAATTCCAATAAACCAAGGATCAAAAGTTTGTAAAGCAAGACGGAATAACGAAAGATCCACATCCGCTCCCTTTAACCCAGGAACTTGCAATATAGCAGCAAACCCTGCAAAAAATACGAAAAGTAACACTAAAGAATACAATGGCATAATTGCTGCATTTTTACGAAATACTTTTTCATTTTTTGCAGAAAAAGCAGAAGCAAATGTATGAGGCCACATATAAAAACCTAGGGCCGTTAATATAATAGTAGAAACAAACCAAGAAATACTCATTCCTTCTTCAGGTAAAGATAAAAATCCCGGCTTTGCTGCTTCTACAGCCTCAAACATAGGCTGAAATCCTCCATAATAATGATACGGTAAATATATACCTAAAAACATAACGATAAACAGTATCATAATATCCTTCAAAGCAGCCGTCCAAGCCGAACCGTGTATACCTGAAACTATTACATATATAATTATAACAATAGCACCAATCCATACTGCAACAACAGGTGACACCCTTCCGTAAGAAGCTTCTGAAACGATAATCCCCAGTCCCTTTAACTGTAAAACAAGATATGGGATGATGGAAACAACACCAACAACTGAAACAATAAGTCCAAGCGCTTTACTTCTATATTTCTTCGCAAAAAAATCCGACTGCGAAACAAGGTTATGCTCTTTCGCATACTTCCAAATTGGTGGTAATAAAAAATACGATAAAAGATAAGCTAAAGCACCATATCCCAAAATATAAAAGGTAGGTGCTCCTTTACTATACGCCCAGCCGCTTCCCCCTAAAAATGTAAACGTCGTATAAATCTCACCTGCCATCAGGAGAAAAACAAAAATAGTGCCAAATCCTCTTCCCCCAACTGACCATTGCTCTAAATTCATATCTTTTCCATGTTGTGCCCGAATCCCTAAAAATAGTGCGAGAAACAAAAATAAAATAATGATAAGTAATGCAGTCATTTTACATCCTCCTTATTAGCGGGATCAAACACGTACACAAGCCCCATACAAAGAGATGTAATAAACACTGATAATAATACCCAAAATAATAAAAATGGCATCCCTAATACGTAAGGAGTAACTGAATTCGCAAATATTGGCCCAACTACTAAACAAAGAACTGGAATAAGCGCTAGGATGTGTATTTTCTTCATCTCATTCTCCTTTACTTATAAAATTCATAATGGCTGATACAAAGACTTCCACTCCAATCGGTAATGCATCTTCATCAATTGTAAAACGAGGATGATGATGAGGATATATAATACCTTTCTCTTTATTTCCCGCTCCGATAAAAAAGAATGTCCCTGGTACCTTTTGTAAAAACGCCGAAAAATCTTCTCCAGCCATCGTCGGCTGCAAACGAACAACTCTATCTCTTCCATAAAGTTGTAATGCCGTTTGTTCAATAAGCTCTGTAACTTCATAATTATTTACAACTGGTCGATATCCATATTCATAAGAAAACGTATATTTCGCTCCGTAAGATTCCGTAATATGCTTCACAATCCGCTCAATCTTCTTCTCTGTTTCACCTCGTAACTCATGTCTTAAACTTCGCACTGTCCCTTCAATCTCCGCTTGCTCTGGTATTACATTATGAGTTGTCCCCGCATGAAATTGAGTAACGGATATTACGAGAGAATCTAATGGATTCGTGAGGCGAGATACAATTTGCTGAAGTTGCGAAACGACTTGTGTACCGATTGCTATACTATCCACCGTTTCATGAGGGATTCCAGCATGTCCACCTTTTCCCTCTATCCTAATTTTAAAAACATCCGGTGCAGCCATTGCAGGACCATAAATAACGCCTATTTTCCCAACCTCTAACGACGCCCAAAGGTGAGCACCAATAATATAATCCACACCTTCCATTACACCTGCCGCAATCATCTCCTCTGCACCACCAGGAAAATTTTCTTCAGCATGTTGGAATAGAAAACGAATCTCCCCTTTAATCTTCTCTCTTGCTTCTACTAACTTATATACAACCCCAAGTAATATCGCTATATGTCCATCATGACCACACGCATGCATCACACCTTTATATGTAGAAATAAAATCAAACTCATTTTCTTCATGAATAGGAAGAGCATCCATATCGGCTCGAACCGCAACTGTTTTGCCCGGCTGTTTACCTACTAACTTTGCCATCACACTATATTTAGTCGGCCGTGACACTTCTAAATATGGGCATTTCCGAAGTATATCGAACACAAACTGCGATGTTTTTTCTTCTTGAAAAGATAACTCTGGATACTTATGAAAATGCCTTCTCCACTCAACTAACTGATTTTTTGACAAAACAAGTTCCTTTGCAACATCCATACCCCTTCACTCCTTCTTCACCAAGTTAAATGTTATTATAACGCGAATTGTTAACTTTTAAAAGAATCTTCTGAATTTTCAATTATGATAAACCAAAAAGAAAAAGCCATCCAAAAGATGACTTTTTCTTTATTATAAAATAGTAATCGCTTGTTTTCCCATTTGCTCCCAAGCTTTCTCAAATTCTGCTCGTGGAACAGCCAAACGTGGATTATTTTTCAGAGGATCATTTACATATACAAAGTTTTGATCATATCCAATTACTACTGCACTATGCTCATAATATGTAATTTTCACTTCGCCTGAACTCGTATTCCATGTTTCAAAACTACTTTCAGCTAGCGGCTTAAACGTCGTATTAATAATGACCCATACCGGGGAGCCAGAACTAATTACTTTATATATATCTTGCATGTCTCTACCTGTTAAATTAATTACTTTTTCAGGAACATATTTTTCTGCTAAATCAAAGATTGGTTTATTGTATACACCATATCCAGGCTTTGCCTTTGTATAAATATTTCCTACAAACCCCTCGTAAGGATTTCCACGCAAACCATTTTGTTCAAATGGAACACGATAAATTTCGCTAGCAAGTTGCATCTTATCTACTTGTACACCTTTATATTGCAGCAACATAGCTAAACTTGTCACTTCACATCCTCGAGGTAATTCTGGTAATTGTTTAATAAACGGAACATCTTCAATCATAGCTGCTTCTTTCATTTCAGATAGAAACTCTAAGCGTAAAACTTGCGCCTTTTGCATGATTTTATCTTTCCCTATAAAAAATGCAGCAGCAAGTATAATACCAAAAACAAAAAGATATTTTAACTTTTTCATTATAAACAAAACTCCATTAATTATTATTTTACAGACACAACTCTTATCATTGTACCCTTCTTCTTACTAGTTTGCTAGAAAGATCATGTGAATTATCGCTCATAGAATTAATTATAAAAATTCTAATTATTTTTAATAAAAAGAAAAATAAATATACATTTCCAGAATATTTTGCTAAAATCAAAATTGTTAACATGGTGAAGATATCACCATGTTAACAAACATTCTTAGAGTATTTAGTCATAGTTCATTTTTTACATACTCCATTCATTTCATAGCAAATAAACCGAGTGTGTGTTGCATCCCCCACTAATGATTAAAAACTCAGAATAAAATGAAGTTCACACATTCAAGAAAATACGGGGTGAGGGGCATATGAATCAACAAATTGAACAAACAAATTTAAAACGAACAATGAAAAGTAGACACCTATTTATGATTGCACTCGGTGGTGTTATCGGAACCGGGCTATTTATGGGATCTGGTCAAATCGTCCATAATGCCGGACCTGGTGGCGCTATTCTTGCATTTTTAGTCGGTGGATTTGTTATGTATTTAACGATGTTATGTCTTGGTGAATTATCTGTTGCTATGCCAGAAGCAGGTTCATTCCAAAGCTATGCAAGCAAATTCATTTCACCTGGTTTTGGATTTGTTGTCGGTTGGATGTATTGGTTAAATTGGGCTGTTACAGTTGGCGTAGAGTTAACAACTGTAAGTATTTTAATGAAACGCTGGTTTCCAGACGTTTCTTCATGGATTTGGTGCGTTACATTTGCAGCAGCGCTCTTCCTCGTAAACGCTTTATCAGCAAAAGCATATGCAGAAGCAGAGTTTTGGTTCGCAAGTGTAAAAGTTGCAACAATCGTTATTTTCATCGTACTTGGTGGCGCTGTTATGTTCGGTTTACTAGACTTTAATGGAAAGCCAGCTCCGATGCTTCATAATTTCACTGAAAATGGCGGGCTATTTCCAAACGGTGCATTAGCTGTTCTTCTTACGATGATTACAGTAAATTACTCCTTCCAAGGAACAGAATTAATCGGAATCGCTTCAGGAGAAAGTGAAAATCCTGAAAAAACAATTCCAAAAGCGATCAAAAATACAATTTGGCGAACTCTCTTCTTCTTCGTCTTAGCGATATCAGTTGTTGTAGGTTTACTCCCATGGCAAGAGGCTAATCTAGTCGAAAGTCCGTTTGTACTTGTTTTTGATGTAGCCGGTGTCCCATATGCAGCAGACATTATGAACTTTGTTATTATTACAGCTGTATTATCCGTTGCTAACTCTGGTCTATACGCAAATTCTCGTATGCTGTGGGCGATGGCAAAACAAGGAATGGCAAGCCCAGCATTTACGAAATTAACTAAAAAAGGTGTACCGCTAAATGCATTAATTTTCAGTCTGATTTTTGCTAGCCTTTCCTTATTAACAAGTGTATTTGCGGCAGATACTGTCTTTCTAGTTTTAACATCTATTGCAGCAATGGCTGCCGTTGTCGTTTGGATGTCAATTGCCGCTTCACAGTTTTTCTTCCGTAGAAATTTCGTGAAAAATGGTGGCGACATAAATGATTTAAAATATCGTACACCGCTCTATCCGCTAGTTCCAATCGTGGCGTTCTTACTCAATTTCATTACATTTGTTAGTTTGGCTTTCATTCCAGATCAAAGAATTGCTCTTTATTGTGGCATTCCATTTATGATTATTTGTTACATTTTATACCAAGTTAAATATAAAAAAATTGTCACACTTGAACAGCCACGAACTATCACACAAAAATAAACTAAATATACAAAATATTCAGCTATCTTTCTTATGATAAGATAGCTTTTTTCTATTTCTTGGATATCCTGGTATAACTTTATTTATCTTAAAATTTTCACAATCACGTTTTTCTCTGGAAAATAGTTTACAATGTAATCAAGTTACAAATGATATTCACCTTAAAAAGTGTGCATTTGTGTCTATTTTTTAACAATATATCAAAAACTATTGCCTTCTATAAATTAATAGGTTTATATTGTTTTATTGGCATAGTTTCAATCCAAGGAGAAAGGAGATTTTCAATCGTGCAACTAAAGAAAGCGTTTTGGAAGTTGGCTTCGCTTCTTCCGTTATCATTACTTCTGTTCCTCGGTGGCTGTGATAAAAAACTCGCAGTATTAAATCCGCAAGGACCTGTTGCAAAAGCACAGTATGATTTAATTGTTTGGTCATTCTTGCTTATGTCATTAATTATCGCAATTGTATTCATTCTGTTTACAGTCATCTTGATTCGTTATCGTGAAAAACCAGAGAATATGGACTATGAGCCACCTGAACAACACGGTAACACATTACTAGAAATTATTTGGACGCTTGTTCCTGTTATTATCGTTATCGCATTATCGATTCCAACAGTAAAAGCAACTTATGCTTCGGAAGAGGTTCCGAAAGAGTCCAAACATATTAAACCAGTTGAAATTTATGTTACATCTGCAAACTGGAAATGGTTATTCAGTTACCCAGAGGAAAAAATTGAAACCGTTAACTATTTAAATATCCCAGCTGGTGTACCAATTCAATTCAAACTGACTTCTGTCGGCCCAATGAATGCTTTCTGGGTACCAGAACTTGGTGGTATGAAGTACACAATGGATGGCATGATTATGGATCTTTATTTACAAGCTGATAAGCCAGGTTCTTACCTAGGCCGTAGTGCGAACTTCTCTGGTGAAGGATTCACACACATGGAGTTCGAAGTTGAAGCAAAAACTAAAGAGAAATATGACAAGTGGGTTAAAGAAGTACAAGAAAAGGCTGATAAGTTAACCGAAGAGAAGTACAACGAAATTATTAAACCTGGTGTAGTTGGACGCATGACGTTCTCTAGTCACCACTTAAGTTATGTAGATCCAAAATCACTTGAATATTGTGATTACAACTACTACAAAAACAAAAAATAATAGCTATTATTCCAACAGATTGGAGTGAACACAGTGAAGCTTGATGAATTCTTTGTCACAGGTGACCCGATTATTTACGGTGCAGACGCTTCTATCGTTCTTGTGACATTAGCAATCATTTTCGTACTAACAAAGTATAAAAAATGGAAATGGCTTTGGGACGAATGGTTGACAACTGTTGACCATAAAAAAATCGGAGCCATGTATATTATTTCTGCGGTTATCATGTTATTCCGTGGTGGTATGGATGGTTTAATGATCCGTGCACAGTTAACATTCCCAGAAACAACTTATTTAAACGCTGAACACTATAACGGAATCTTTACAACGCATGGTACAGTAATGATTCTTTTCATGGCAATGCCATTCGTTATGGGATTAATGAACCTTGTAGTACCATTACAAATTGGTGCTCGTGACGTTGCATATCCGTTCTTAAATGCTTTAAGTTTCTGGTTATTCTTTGTCGGAGCAATGTTATTCAACATCGCTTTCGTAATCGGTGGTTCTCCAGACGCTGGGTGGACTTCTTACTTCCCAATGGCAGGTACAGAGTTTACTTCAGGCGTAGGAAATAACTACTACGCAATTGCATTACAGATTTCAGGTCTCGGTACGCTAATGACCGGTATTAACTTCCTTGTTACTATCTTAAAAATGCGTACACCTGGTATGACTTTAATGAGAATGCCAATGTTTACTTGGTCAATCTTAATTACAACAATTATCATTATTTTCGCTTTCCCAGTATTAACAGTTGCGCTTGCATTAATGACATTTGACCGTCTATTCGATGCTCACTTCTTTACGATGGCGAGCGGCGGTATGCCGATGTTATGGGCCAACCTGTTCTGGGTATGGGGTCACCCTGAAGTATATATCGTTATTTTACCGGCATTCGGTATTTTCTCTGAAATCATTAGTACATTCTCACGTAAGCGTCTATTCGGTTACAGTGCGATGGTATACTCAATGGTTGCAATTTCTTTACTAAGTTTCGTCGTATGGCTTCACCACTTCTTCACGATGGGTGCAGGTCCAGCGGTTAACTCATTCTTCTCGATTTCGACAATGGCGATTTCGATTCCAACCGGGGTTAAGATCTTTAACTGGTTGTTTACACTGTATAAAGGACGGATTCGTTTTACAGTTCCAATGCTTTGGTCATTGGCATTTATTCCAAACTTCGTAGTCGGTGGGGTTACAGGGGTTATGCTTGGAATGGCAGCAGCTGATTATCAATACCATAACAGCTACTTCCTAATTGCTCACTTCCACTACGTATTAATCGCAGGTACAGTATTCGCTATGCTTGCTGGATTCACATTCTGGTATCCAAAAATGACTGGTCATATGTTAAATGAACGCCTAGGTAAATGGACATTCTGGATCTTTATGAGCGGATTTAACATCTGTTTCTTCCCAATGTACTTCTTAGGTTTAGACGGTATGACTCGTCGTATGTACACTTACTCTGAAAGTCTTGGATGGGGATGGCTAAACCAAATCGCATCTGTTGGTGCGGTAATGATGGGTATTGGCTTCCTACTTCTTTGCTACAACGTAATTTGGAGTGCACGTCACGGTGAACGTGACACAACTGGAGATCCATGGGATGGTCGTACACTTGAATGGGCAACTCAATCTCCTGTACAACATTACAACTTCGCAAAGCTTCCTGAAATTAAAGAAGCTGATGCTTTCTGGTACATGAAAAAACGCGGAGAAACAGTTACACCAGCAGCAGAAGATATCAAACCAATTCACATGCCAAGTAACTCTGGTGTGCCTATTATTGCGTCTTTATTCTTCGGTCTTGCAGGTTTCGCATTAGTATTTAGCTGGTTCTGGCTTGCAGCAATCGGTGGTATTGGTATTTTAGCTTGCTTAATCTATCGTTCATTCGATTATGACGATGGTTACTACGTAAGTGTTGATGAAATTAAAGAAACAGAACATATAGCATGAGAGGTGAAATGACATGGCGGCTTTAGATAAAAGCTTACCTTTGGAATATCAATCCGAACAAAGCAGATTGAATATCCTAGGATTCTGGATTTTTCTTGGGGCTGAAATTATGCTGTTCGCAACACTTTTCGCCTCTTATCTAGTCCTTGCTGGTCGTACGGCAGATGGCCCAACTCCAGCGCAACTGTTTGAACTTAAAACGCTTTTAATTCAAACATTACTACTTTTAACAAGTAGTTTCACATGTGGTATCGTAATTCACGAAATGCGTAAGCACAACCAAAAAGCGATGCTTGGATGGTTCGTCCTTACATTACTTTTAGGTGCAGGTTTCCTATTCTTCGAGATTGAAGAGTTCATTATGTATATTGGTGAAGGCGCAACAATTCAAACAAGTGCTTTCCTATCTGCATTCTTCGTTCTTCTTGGAACGCATGGAGCCCACGTAACAGGCGGTATCATTTGGGCAATTTGTGTTATTATCCAAATTTTAAAACGAGGTCTAACACCAGTTACAGCTCGTAAAGTATTCATTATCAGCTTATACTGGCATTTCCTTGACCTTGTTTGGGTCTTCATTTACACACTAGTTTACTTGAACGGGATGGTGGCGTAAATGGCTCAAAACAACAATCAAGCAAATGGGCATGCGCATAGCGGATTCCCTTGGTCACACGTTTTCGGATTTATTTTATCGCTTGCATTAACGTTTCTAGCGTTATACGTGGCACTTTACACAACATTGCCACTTTCAACAGTCTTAACAACTATTATCATCATGGCTGTTGCGCAAGCATTGTTACAATTAATTATGTTCATGCATTTAAAAGAAGGAGAAGGAAGAGTTCAAATTCTTACAATGATATACAGTTTCTTCGTTGCAACTGCAACAGTTGGTTTAACTGTATGGATCTTCTTCTCAATGTAATGTACATGAAAAAGACTGCTGAGATTCCTCAGCAGTCTTTTTTTATCCCCTCCCCTATTACATCCACATTACGGAATTAACAACAGAATCATGAAAAATATACTTATTATGACAAATGTTAAGAAAAGTCTTTCTTTATGAAATCGAATCCATATGCGTTGCTTTTCTACCTATTATATGGCTAAATAGGTACTATATTTATTTGAAGGGAGAGAACGCAATGGAACATCATACTTCTGTTCTATCACTTATGGTTATCGTTGCAATCGCGTTTTTCGTTCCCCTTTTGTTACAACGCTTTAAATTAAAAGCACTTCCTGTTGTCGTTGCAGAAATTATTGCAGGAATCTTTGTAGGTAAAAGTGGGTTTAATATTATTGAGCCAGATATATGGCTTCAAGTTTTATCAACATTAGGATTTATCTTCCTCATGTTCTTAAGCGGTTTAGAAATTGATTTTTCTATCTTTAAACAAAAAGGGAAAAAAAATACGACAAACGAGCCAAATACATTTCAAGCAGCAAGCATTATCTTCTTATTTATTTTCATCTTATCTTATGCCCTATCATTACTATTCGTATGGCTAGGATTCGTAGATAATGCAATGTTCATGACTTTAATTATTTCAACTATTTCTTTAGGTGTTGTTGTACCAACATTAAAAGAGAACAACCTAGGAAAAACTGCAATCGGACAAATCATTTTATTAGTTGCTGTTATTGCAGACTTAGTTACAATGATTTTACTCGCTGTTTTCGTCGGATTAAATTCCGAAAGCGGCCAAAGTATGTGGCTCTTACTTCTTCTATTCGGTGCCGGTATTGTCATTTACTTTATTGCAAAACGCTTTAAAAACATTCCATACTTAGATAGTTTAAAAGCTGGTAGTGTACAAATTGATACACGGGCTGTTTTTGCACTCATTTTAATCTTAGTTGGTTTATCGGAATCTGTTGGAGCAGAAAATATTTTAGGTGCCTTCTTAGCAGGCGTACTTGTATCGTTATTATCACCAAATGAAGATATGGTTGAAAAACTTGATTCCATCGGCTATGGTTTCTTCATCCCTATTTTCTTCGTAATGGTTGGTGTAAATCTAGAGGTATGGTCTATTTTCAAAGAACCTTCTAGCATGCTAATGATCCCAATCTTAATTGTAGGACTCTTTATTTCAAAACTCTTACCATCACTCGTCTTACGAAAATGGTATCCACGTAATATCGTACTTGGAAGTGCAATTTTATTAACATCGACACTTTCTTTAGTTATTGCGGCTGCACAAATTGGTGAAAAACTGGGGATTATCAGTCCAAGTTTATCTGCCTCTCTTATTTTAAGCGCAGTTATTACTTGTATTTTTGCACCTATATTATTTAAAAAAATGTTCCCAAAAGTAGAAACACCAAAACCAAAAGTAGCTATTATTGGCGCGAGCAGAATTACCCTTCCGTTATCACTAGATTTAAAACGAGAAGATTATGACGTAACGCTATATATGATGCGTCAAAACAAAATAAATGATGAAGAAGCGAAATCACATGACTTTCCTATCGTGAAATTAGATGACATCACAATTGCATCATTAACTGAACAAACAGCATTTGATGCAGATCGCGTCGTTGTTGCAACAAGCGATGATGAACAAAACTTATTATTGGCAGAACATGCAAAAGAGCTAGGTGTTGAACATGTTATTGCAAGTGTAGAAGATCCACTTCTACAAGAAAAAGCAACGCAAGAACATATCGCTGTATTCTCAACAATTAACTCTACACGTATTTTATTACGTGCACTTATTGATAAACCTAGTCTCGTTCGCTTAATTACAACAGCAAACGAAACAGTACGCGAAGTTGAACTGCGCAGCAATAAATATAACGGCATTGCGCTTCGCCGCCTCCCGTTTTTAGGTGATGTACTTGTCATTCAAATCTACCGCGGTAATAAAGCATTAATACCACATGGTGATACAAGACTACAACACGGTGATACATTACTTGTAACAGGTTCGAAAGAGCATATCGATACACTAAAAAACATATTAGAGTAAAAAAATGCCCCCCACATAATTGAGGGGCATTTTTTAATTTTTATATGGTAAAATGTTACTATCACATATTATGAGGATGGATTACATTATGTCTATTGTAACTTTAGCTCTCTTATTATTAGCAGAAGTACTCGTCGCCATTATTCTCATCGGTGTTAGCATTGAAATTTGCAGCTATGGTTGGAAAAAATCAAATGGAGTTAAATACTCATGCCTTTTTCTTTCACTCCTTCTAGGAACCGCTAGTATACTCGGCCTTCTCGCTGCACCTGCATACTTCTTTATACAACTTATAGAAAAAGGTTTATAAGAAAGGATGATAATATGATTACTGTGCAGTATATTGATGCATCCGAGACACACTTATTACGCCAAGCGGTGTTGCGTCCCAATCAGTCCCTAGCAGACTGTAAATACTCTTCTGACTACGAAAAAGACACATTCCACTTAGGTGCCTTTATAAACGATGAGTTAATTAGCATCGCTTCCTTCTCAAAAGAAATATATCCTGATTTGCAAAATGGTATCCATTATAGACTACGAGGAATGGCAACATTACCTAACTTTCGGAACAAAAGAGCTGGAAGCTCCTTAATTCAGAAGGCAGAACAAATTTTAAAAGAACGGAAAGCAAACATTCTATGGTGTAATGGCCGTATTACTGTAACTGACTATTACAAGCGATTAGACTTTCAGGAGCATGGTGAAATCTTTGAAATTGAACCGATTGGCCTTCATAAAGTTTTGTATAAAAAGATATAAGAAAAGCTTTCCTCAATACGGGAAAGCTTTTCTTATATTTCAATCTTCACTTTTTATCTTTTTCATATATATGTAGATAAATAAACTAGGAACTAAAAAACAAGCAAACATAATAAGTGCTGTTATACTTATTTCTTTTATCGAGATATCTGGTGTTACAATGATACAAACAGCTAATATCCCAATAATAATACCTACTGGAATTAATAATAATTTCATGAAATAGCTACGTGACACTCCGCCTGTGTGCTCATATACCTCTACAGAATGTTTTAAATTTAAGAAGTTAATAACTACGATCCCGCCAATAAATATCATTAATAAATCCGAAACACTTTCATATCCTGCCTCTTGCAAGACATAGCGGTAAAAGATGATAGCTAGTATGACGATATTTTGTAAGATGAAAGCCAATCTAATATGTTTTAACCCTTCAATCATTAAACGTTCATCTTTCACGATTTTCATCCTATCACTCCTTTTCCTCCCAAAACAACTCATTCAACGTTTTATCTACTGCATAACAAATTTTCAAACATAAATCTAAAGATGGATTGTATTTCCCCTTCTCAATTAAACTAATCGTTTGCCTTGTAACGCCTACTTTTTCTGCTAATTGTTGCTGTGTTAAATCTAACTGAACACGCGCGACTTTTATTTTACTTACAGCCATTCATGTTCCTCCTCCACCTTTATTGTAACATATATATTCCTTTAAGTAATTTATATTTTACAAAACCAATTAAGTTTTCACCTTATTCCAATTAGTGCGGGCTAATACACAGTGGGGATCCTCCCTACTGCCTATAGTCTCACTTTATTATACACAAAAAAGGAGCCTCTCATAAGAAGCTCCCTCTCCTATATCTATATTATAAGAATAAATGACATCCAAATAAAATTGTAAATAAGTATAGTAATGGATGTACTTCCTTTCCTTTACCCTTCACAATTTTCAAAACTGGATATACTAAAAATCCAATTGCGATTCCATTTGCAATACTAGATGTTAACGGAATACCTATAAAAATCAAAAATGCTGGTAACGCATCTTCAAATTCATTCCAATTAATATCTCGAATGCTTTGTGCCATTAAACTACCTACTATAATTAATGAAGGAGCTGTAATAGCGGCCACACTTGATAAAGAAGCAATAACAGGACTGAAAAATGCCGTTATAATTGTTAGACCAACAACTACAATCCCTGTTAATCCAGTTTTCCCACCTGCAGCAATACCTGCTGACGATTCAATCGTCGCTGCTGTTGGGCTTGTTCCAAAGATAGAACCTGTAGTCCCTCCAATTGCATCTGCAATAAACGCTTTACCAAAACGCTTCTCTGTATTGTCTGTAATTAAACCTGCTTGTTTAATTAAACCAAGTAATGCACCTGTTGTATCGAATAAAAGTACAAGTAAAAATGAAAATACAACACCATATAATCCGTATTCAATTACATCTGAAAATGCATTGGTTGGGTTTGAAACGATAATACCCTCTGGCAAATGAGGCATCGCCACAATTTTATCAGCAAACTTCAATTGCCCTGTAAAGAAGGCGATAATTCCTGTCACAATCATACTAATAAATAATGCACCACTCACACGTAATGCCATTAATACCGCCGCTAATATTAAACCAATTAAAGTTAAAATAACAGCTGGAGAATGAAAATCACCAATCGTAACTAAATTAGACGGATGATCTACGATAATTCCAGAAAGGCGCAATCCAATAAAAGCAATAAATAGTCCAATTCCACCTGCAATTGCATGCTTTAAACTATCAGGAATTGCTAAAATTAACTTTTGCCTAAACGAAGTAAAAGATAATAAAAGAAAAATAATCCCCGTTACAAATACAGCTGAAAAGGCAACTACATATGTAATCCCTTCTGCCTTCTGTACAACAGAATAAGCAAAATATGCATTCATTCCCATAGCTGGAGCAATAACAATCGGGTAATTCGCGAAAATTGCCATACCTACTGTTCCAACAACGGTGGCAATAATTGTTGCTGTAAACGCTTGGTCAAATGGTACACCTGCATCAGATAATATTTTTGGATTGATGACAAGAATATACGCAAATGTAAAAAAAGTTGTGATGCCAGCTAAAAACTCTTGCTTCACAGAAGTGTTATATTTTTGTAATTGAAACATGCTTATGTACCCTTCCTACACCTGAATTATTATCACACATTCTTTTCTTACTAGTATGTGAGAAAATATAATACTTAATCTTAACAATCAATAAAAAGAAGAGTCAATATATTCCCTAATAGTTCGAATTTTAAGTTTAAGTCTGACAAGTACAGATGTAGTACAGTTCATTATGATTATTTTTGTAGCATAACAGATAGAAATGTTTTATAATTTGAAATAGTTAAATATTTAGCAAACGCATTCAAATATCGTTCACTCTACAAGGGGGATTCTTCTTATGCAGCACACAAACAAATCTGGAACTTTAAATCGTGGTTTAAAAGAACGACATATTACTTTAATGTCACTTGGCTCAGCTATTGGTGTTGGGCTATTTTTAGGATCCGCTTCCGCTATTAAACTAGCCGGTCCTTCTATTTTACTAGGCTATATGATTGCCGGACTCGTTATTTTTTTCATTATGCGAGCTCTCGGGGAAATGGCAATTGAACAACCTGTTGCCGGTTCTTTTAGTAAATATGCATATGATTATATCAGCCCACTCGCTGGTTATATTACTGGTTGGAATTACTGGTTCTTATGGGTTGTTACTTGTATGGCTGAAATTACAGCAGCTGGTATTTACATGCAGTACTGGTTCCCAGATATCCCGCGCTGGACTTGGGCATTACTTGCTCTATTGTTAATGAGCGCTTTTAACTTCTTATCGGTAAAAGTATTTGGAGAACTTGAGTTTTGGTTTGCTCTCATTAAAATTGTCACAATTATCTGTATGATAGTAGTCGGAGCTGGTATTATTTTATTCGGATTCGGAAACGGTGGTATCGCTACTGGTATTTCAAACCTTTGGTCACATGGTGGCTGGTTCCCAAATGGTTTTTCTGGGTTACTACTCTCCATGCAGATGGTACTATTCGCTTATTTAGGCGTTGAATTAATCGGTGTTACAGCTGGTGAAGCTCAAAATCCGAAGAAAACACTCGCAAAAGCAATTGATAACGTGTTTTGGAGAATATTACTGTTCTACGTAGGAGCTCTATTCGTTATGATGGCAATTTATCCATGGAACGAACTTGGTGAGAAAGGAAGCCCATTCGTATTAACATTCCAGCAAATTGGTATCGCAAAAGCAGCAGGTATTATTAATTTTGTCGTATTAACAGCAGCTCTTTCTTCTTGTAACGGTGGTTTATTTAGTACAGGCCGTATGCTATTTACATTAGCTCAGCAGAAAAAAGCTCCTGAAAGATTTGGTCGTTTAAATAAAAACGGCATTCCAAGCCAAGGAATTGTAGCAACTGCTATCGTTTTACTCATTGGTGTTATATTAAACTATCTCGTACCTGCAAAGGTATTTACATGGCTTACTAGCATTTCAACTTTCGGCGCAATTTGGACTTGGGGAATTATATTAGTTGCTCAAATTAAATTCCGTAAAAGCTTACCTACTCAAAATAAACAAAAGTTATCATATAAAATGCCTTTATACCCATTAAGCTCATATTTCTCACTCGTTTTCCTTGTATTAGTACTAGGTATAATGGCGTATTCAGAAGATACACGAATTGCATTGATTGTCGGCCCAATTTGGCTTATCGGCTTAGCAATCGTATATTACATGAAAGGGTTTCATAAGATTGATGAAACACCTAACTCAAAAATTAGTTAAGCAAAGCACCCCTTCCTTATTACTTGGAAGGGGTGTTTTTATATCTATATAAATATTTCTCAACAAAATTAACGGTATTTTTACAATCTTTTAATATTTTTTATGTTTTCCGTCTTTATTTTTACAGAAAAATAAATTACATTATTAAAGCACATATATTTATTATTAGGGGGATTCTTCTATGAAGAATAAAAAATGGATTACATTTTCTTTAGCAACAGCAATTACACTAAGTATAGGGACCTCGTTCATACCGT
>NZ_JAKUFY010000062.1:0-31769 GCF_022663675.1 Bacillus cereus group sp. BfR-BA-01355 | reverse complement strand
CATGATTGTGTCCTCCATGATGATGATTCCGATAATACAATCCATTATTTTCTATATAATTCATGTTTCTCCGCTCCTTTTCGATTTTTTCATTTTCATATGCATTAAGAGTGGGATAAAAATGTGATAGTACACTGTATGTAGGACAAATGCGGAAAGTATAGGTGAAATGTCTATATTTTGTAAAAAAAGCAAAACACCTTATAATAAAGATGTCATATTACATCTTCTATTTAAGAAATCTATATTGAAAAAAGATTAGGGGAATTATATAGAAATGAAGAAGCCTATCGTTCAGTTACTATTAATATTTACAATTGTATCTATCGTTCTGTTCCTATTAAATACATCGTATATTTCGTTATATACATTTGTCGGTGCTCTATGGTCCATCACAATCGTAGGAATTTCATTCGTTATCTTTATAGAAAATAGATCTCCACAAAGCACATTGGCATGGTTTTTAGTATTAGCACTTCTTCCTATTATAGGTGTGCTTTTATACGCTATTTTCGGGCGCAGCCGCTGGAGAAGAAAAAAACATCTCCATCGTTCAGAAGAACAAAGAAAATTATTCCGTGAAATATTAGAAGGAAGAAGACTAGAGTTATTACTCACAGTCCCACTAAATGAACGTTCCATACATTTAACAGAAGTCATACAAAAATTTGGAGGCGGTCCTGCCGCAGATAAAACAACTACAAAACTTTTAACAAACGGAGATCAAACATTTTCAGAAATTTTGCGAGCTATAGAGCAGGCAAAACATCATATACATATTCAATACTACATTTATAAATCTGATGAAATTGGTACAAAAGTTCGAGATGCTTTAATACAAAAAGCAAAAGATGGTGTTATTGTACGCTTCCTTTATGATGGTCTTGGAAGTAACACGTTAAGAAGACGATTTTTGCAACCTATGAAAGAAGCTGGGATTGAAATTGTAGAATTTGACCCTATTTTTTCAGCTTGGTTACTTGAAACTGTCAATTATCGTAACCATCGAAAAATTGTTATTGTAGATGGAGAAATTGGTTTTACCGGAGGACTCAATGTCGGTGATGAATATCTTGGCCGTTCAAAGAAATTTCCTGTTTGGCGTGATAGTCATCTAAAAATAGAAGGAAAAGCATTATATAAATTACAAGCAATCTTTCTAGAAGACTGGCTCTATGCCTCTAGTGGTTTAAATACTTATTCCTGGGATCAATTCATGAATAGACAATACTTCCCAGGTAAAGAGATTTCACATGCAGAAGGTGCTGTTCAAATCGTAGCAAGCGGACCAAGCTCCGATGATAAAAGTATTCGTAATACATTATTAGCTGTTATGGGCTCTGCAAAAAAATCCATTTGGATCGCTACACCCTACTTTATTCCAGATCAAGAAACTTTAACATTATTACGCTTAAGTGCAATTGCCGGAATAGATGTACGGATTTTATATCCAGGTAAAAGTGATAGCATCATTAGTGATCAAGCATCTCAATCCTATTTCACTCCACTTTTAAAAGCTGGTGCTTCTATTTACAGTTATAAAGATGGTTTTATGCATGCAAAAATTGTACTCGTTGATGATACAATTGCAACTATCGGAACAGCGAACATGGATGTACGTAGCTTTGAATTGAATTACGAAATTATTAGCGTACTTTATGAATCAAAAACAGTTCACGATATTAAACGTGATTTTGAAAAAGATTTTAAACATTCAACTGAAATTAAATGGAACTCTTTCCAAAAAAGAAGTATAAAAAAACGCATATTGGAGTCTTTCATGAGGCTCATTTCTCCTTTACTGTAAGCAATCAACTTCATCTTGATTGCTTTTTCTTTTCCCTTTATCCTCCTTCCTTTTCTTTGCATACCATATTAAAACAAGTTATCATAAGATGTATTACTTTATGAAAATAATGTTAGGTGGGAAATACATGTTAGAACAATTTCATATACATTCTGATTTAAAACAGCAGCTTTCTACGATTCATGAAAAGAATAAACAAGAAGCTGGTGAAAATGCTCATTTAATCGGTACTAAAATATATAAAGCATCTGATAACAGCATTATCGAAGATGCGATTACAGCACTTCTTCTTGGCAAGAACATTCTATTAAAAGGACCGACTGGTAGTGGTAAAACAGTACTAGCGGAAACTCTTTCTTCTTTATTTCAAAAACCAATGCATAGCATTAACTGCTCTGTCGACTTAGATGTAGAAGGTATTTTAGGATACAACACACTACAAACGAAAGATGGTGCATCTGAAGTTTCATTCGTTAACGGTCCTCTTATGAAAGCAATGAAGAACGGTCACTTCCTATATATTGACGAAATCAATATGGCAAAACCTGAAACTTTACCGCTACTTCACGGCGCATTAGATTACCGTAAAATGATCACAAACCCATTTACACAAGAGGTTGTATACGGTGATGAAGAATACCGTGTAATTGCTGCGATTAACGAAGGTTACGTTGGAACAAGTGAACTAAATGAAGCATTAAAAAACCGTTTCGTTATTATTGAAGTTCCTTACATTCAAGGTGACACATTAAAAGAACTATTATTAGCAGAATCAAAATTAAATGATGTTGCAACAATTGAAAAGTTTGTTGCATTTGCAAGCGACCTTATGCCTTTAGCTCGCGATGGACGTGTAAGTGAAGAAGCAGCAAGTATTCGTGGTATTATCGACGCATGTGATTTAGGTGTATATATTCCTGTTATGCGCGCTATTGAACGAAGCATAATTGCAAAACTTAATGATGAAACAGAACAAATGACTGTCCGTGAATTAGCAGAAAGTTATTTCTTTGAGGGATAATTTATGAGACAAATTTTTAGTGACAAAAAAATTGATGCGTCGCTGTTTCTACAAATGGAAAACTTAATGTATGCCCTTCTAAAAGAAGACGATGCCTATCTTGAATATGGCTATAAAGCATACTACGACGAAATTGAAAAGAAAGTTGTCATTAGTCACTTTTGGGATGATCGAAAAGAAGAAGATACAGTAATCGGATTAAAAAGCGAAGTGTTCTTAAAAGCACTTGGTAATAAACATTACTCGGACATGACTTTAATTCGTTCTTATGCGATTGAATTGCAAGAATCGCCCCTAAAAAAGTTTTTAACACAATTATTTGTTCTATTAGAAGATTTACGCGTTGAGGAAATCGTAAAGAACTTACGTCCTGGCACGAAGCATATTTTTAAACGCCGAAAAGAAATGTACCGCAATTATTTCGGCTCTCAAAATGAAATAAACCGCGTTCGTAATTATCACGGTGATCGTTTGTTTTGCCTATGCTATCTTTCATTAACGAGCGATAAATATGAAATGTTTAATAATGAATATTTTGAGCAAATTGAAGCGATTTTACATGAAACATTCCAAGCACGTAATACAGAAGATATTATGTATGTCGTTGAGAAAATTCGCTATCGCTTAGAGGCGCTTCTTGAAAGTGATATGCTTAACAACTATTTCGGACATGCTCCACTTTACTTATCTGTTCTTGCAGACGAAAAGAACTGTCGCGTCGAAGATTTAGCAAATGATGATACACAGCTTATAGATGACGATGAAAATAAAAACAAAATGGATGAAAGTTTCTCCACATGGCATCGTGAAAATAAAAATAACGAAAACGAGAACTTTTTACGCTTTGAATTAGAAAGCGGAGCAAAAACAAACATGATGGGCGATACTGCTCGTGAATCAGAAGATGGCGACCAAGCACTTGGTTCTGTACAAGGTACTTCTCAAAAAAGTACACAATCCAACTTTGATGGCGCTGATACAGAAGAAGCAAGAGCTTCACACGCTTCTAGCCAGCACGACGGTGCATACGGTAAGTATAATGTAGGTGCTTCTCATACATTTAAAGAAGCTCGCAAAGCAAATATCGATGAGAAAAAAGATTACCAAGCTATCAAATCAGTCGTCAATAAAGATGTAAAAGAATTAAAGAAAATTATCGAAAAAACGATTGAAAATAAAACGAATGCGAATAGTGATAAATATTACGGAAGGCTTCGCAAAAAATTCCTTCGTATTTATACCGAAAAACAACCGCGTATGTTTTATAAAAAAGGACAAGAGTCACAAGAACTCGATGTTGCATTCCAACTGTTAGTTGACTGTTCTGGTTCTATGTATAACAAAATGGAAGAGACGAAGAAGAGTGTTGTACTATTCCATGAAGCTTTAAAATCTTTAAAAATCCCGCACGCTATTAGCGGATTTTGGGAAGATGCCTCTAGCGCTAAACCTGAAGATAAGCCGAACGTTATCCATGAAGTTGTAAATTATAAAAACTCAACGTTACCAAACGTTGGTCCGGAAATTATGCAACTTCGTGAAGAAGAAGATAACCGCGACGGATATATTATTCGTATCGTTTCTGAAAAGCTTGCAAAAAGACCTGAGAAACATAAATTCTTACTAGTCTTCACAGATGGTGAGCCTTCTGCGCTAGACTATCAACAAGATGGAATTTTAGATACGCATGAAGCTGTTAAACTCGCGCGTAAAAGTGGCATGGAAGTAATCGGTATCTTCATCGAAGAAGGCGAGGCAAAAGAAGCAACTTATCAATTGATGAAGAACATTTATAACCATCACTTCTTAGTTGCAAATCATGCTGAAGATTTACGATTGAAGATTAAACCATTACTGAAAAAATTATTACTGAAGACGATTGAATAGAAGATAGGAGCCTTGTGGCTCCTGTTTTTTCATTCAATTACTTTGTTTCTGGTTGAAACTTATATGGAATGGCTACTTCTAATAAGGATTCAAATCCTCCGTCATAGTATGGGAAGCGCTCATTCGCAATTGTTCGATCCACCCACTCTATTGCAGAAATTTCACCTTCATCTTCCGCAATAAGTTCACCTTTTACTACATTCGCTCGGAATGTAAAAAATAGTGCATGATTCCCTGATTCCTCAAAGAATTTTTCATTGATCGCAACAAGTCCACCTAACGTAGCAATTAAACCTGTCTCTTCTTTCACTTCTCTTATTAGTGCTTCCTCTAATATTTCACCTTTTTCCACAGCCCCACCTGGCAATGACCAAACGTTTTGTTCTGCATTATGTACCATTAATATTTTATCTGTTTCCTCGTCATGTATTAGTGCGTATACGACATCTACTCTTTGCATAAGACTTCTCTCCTCCCAAAAATAATGAAGAGCCGATTCCTAAGAATCGACTCTTCCTATTAATTCATCACTAACTCAGCTGTGAGCTTTTTTTTTAACTTAGCCAACATGTCCGTTGTCATTTTGTCTAAATCGTATTCTGCTTTAAAGCCCCACTCTTTCATTGCTGCAGTTGCGTCAATAGAGTTTGGCCAACTATCAGCGATTGTTTGACGAGCTGAATCTACTGCATAATCCATTGTAAACGTCGGAATGTGTTTACGAATTGATGCTGCAATTTGCTCTGGCTCAAAACTCATTGCCGTAATGTTAAATGCATTTCTATGCACTAGCTTACTTGGATCAGCTTCCATTAATGAAATGATCGCTTGTAAAGCATCAGGCATATACATCATGTCCATGTACGTTCCTTCAGCAATGTATGAGGTGTATGCACCTTTTTTAATCGCCTCATAATAAATTTCAACTGCATAATCAGTCGTTCCGCCTCCTGGAGGAGCTACGTAAGAAATTAAACCTGGGAAACGGACACCGCGCGTATCTACGCCAAACTTTTGATGATAATAATCACATAGTAATTCTCCTGCTACTTTGTTTACCCCATACATCGTAGTAGGACGCTGAATTGTATCTTGCGGTGTATTATCTTTTGGCGTCGATGGACCGAATGCACCGATCGAACTTGGCGTGAAGAACTTACAGTTTAATTCACGAGCTGCTTCTAATGCATTTACAAGTCCGCCCATATTTAAGTTCCATGCGAATAACGGATTTTTTTCTGCTGTTGCTGAAAGTAAAGCTGCTAAATGAATAATTGTATCTACTTCATTATGCTTTGCAATATCATGTAATTTTTGTCCATCTGTTACATCTAACGTTTCAAACGGACCAGACTTTACTACTTCACTATCTGTTTCACGAATATCTGTTGCAATAACATTTGATGCGCCGTATACATCACGAAGTTTCATTACTAGTTCAGAACCAATTTGCCCTAAAGAACCGGTTACTAGAATTTTTTTCATTTTCCCCACTCCTCATTTGCAAGCTATTCAAAAGATGCCCTTACTTAAATGATGCCCATTTCTTTTCCTACTTTTTCATACTTACGAATTGCTTCATCTAACATTTCTTTCGTATGAGCTGCTGTAGGCATATTACGAACACGACCTTTTCCTTTTGCTACAGTTGGGAACACAATAGATTTTGCGTATACACCTTCTTCATTTAGACGCTTACTAAATTCTTGTGTTAACACTTCGTCCCCAATAATACAAGGTGTAATTGGCGTTTCACTTTCCCCAATGTTAAAGCCAAGTTCTTTTAATCCTTGTTTTAAGTAGCGGCCATTTTCCCATAAACGATCATGTAACTCTGTGCTTTCCATTAAGATTTCAATTGATCTCATGCAAGCTGCTGCATCAGCTGGTGTTAATGCTGTAGAGAATAAGAATGGACGTGAACGAACTTTTAACCAGTCAATTAAGTTTTGTTTCCCTGCTACATATCCACCAATTACCCCAATTGCTTTTGATAATGTACCAATTTGGAAATCAACTTTATCAGATAGACCGAAGTGCTTTACAGTTCCTGCACCTTTTCCAAGTACACCTGAACCGTGTGCATCGTCTACATATGTCATTAAATCTAATTCTTCTGCAATCTCAACAATTTCTGGTAGTTTTGCAACATCTCCATCCATTGAGAAGACACCGTCTGTAATTACCATTAATTTATTGTAAAGACCCGATTCTTTCGCCGCGATTGCTTTTTGGCGTAAATCTTCCATATCAGAATGTTTATAAACAATAATTTTTGCCTTTGATAGACGACTACCATCAATAATAGAAGCATGGTTTAATTCGTCTGAAAGAATTGCATCATTTTTATCCATAACAGCTGAAATCGCTGCCATATTACAGTTAAATCCTGATTGGTAAGCAATTGCCGCTTCTGTATGTTTAAACTTTGCAATTGTCTCTTCTAATTTAATATGCAAATCTAAAGTACCGTTAATTGTACGAACAGCTCCTGCCCCAACACCGTACTTATGAATTGCACCAATTGCTGCTTCTTGCAAACGGCTATCTGTTGCTAATCCAAGATAGTTGTTTGAAGATAAGTTAATATATTCTTTTCCGCCAATTGTAATGATTGGTCCATTTGAACTCTCAAGCGGATCAATTACGTTATAAAGCCCCTTTGATTTTAAATTCTCTAAATTTTCTTCTAAAAATTTTGCAAGTGTTTTACTAGACATCGTGAAGCCTCCCATCGTTCATGTAAGCGGATTATTGTCTTAATAGTTCTAATAATCCCTCTACTAGCTTAACACGTTTTCAGAATTTATTATAGAAAAATAGTTTAAAGTAACCGCTTACAATTTTAGATTATATATGATTCATTATAATAAATCTATCATTTACTTTTCATATTTGATAGAATTAAAAAAATATTTTGGGAGGTTTCAAACATGGCATTTACAGAATCTGATGTATACAATAACACAGCATTTTTCGAACAATATATGAAACGAAGATACCGAGAAAATAGCCCAAATGAATCCATTGAAAAACCAGTATTCTTTCAGCTCATTGGTCATGTGCAAGGAAAACAAATTCTCGATTTAGGCTGTGGTGACGCTAAGTTTGGTGCGGAATTATTAGAAAAGGGATGCTACTCTTACACTGGCATTGAAGGCTCCGAACTTATGTATGAAAAAGCTAAAAATCAACTAGAAAATAAAAATGGATCTGTTCATTTTTTAAACCTCAAAGATTATACCTATCCCTCTTCCACTTTTGATTTAGTAACATCTAGACTCGCCTTACATTATATTGAACATCTTGATACCATTTTTCAAAATGTGTTTCAAACTTTAAAAACAAATGGCACCTTTACCTTTAGCGTTCAACATCCCGTTATTACTTCTTCATTTGAAAGCTTACAAACAAGTGGTAAAAGAACGAGTTGGCTCGTCGATGATTATTTTAAACTAGGCAAACGGGTTGAACCATGGATTGACCAAGAAGTTATTAAATATCATCGTACAACGGAAAAGTATTTCACATTATTACAGCAAGCTGGATTTACCATTACATCATTAAAAGAAGCTACACCAAATCCAATCTATTTTCAAAATGAAGAAGAGTATAAACGTCGCTTACGAATTCCTCTCTTCCTCTTATTTTCTTGTACCAAATAAAAAAAAAAACGATGAATCACTCATCGTTTTTTTATCTTATCGCCTGAGCAACTTCTTTAACTACACGTCTTCCTCTTCCATGCGGGATACAAAGCGGTGTTCCAAACAACGGATCCGTACTAATTTGACACTCCATTCGGAATACATCACGTACTAGTTTCTCATCTACCACTTCTTCAGGTTTACCTTGTGCATATATTTGTTTATCTTGAATTGCTACAATGTTATCTGCATAGCGGCATGCTAAATTTAGATCATGTAATACCATAACAATTGTTCTTTGTTCTGTTTCATTTAATTCGAATAATAAATCCAGCACTTCAATTTGGTGAGTCATATCTAAGTATGTAGTGGGCTCATCCAGTAAAATGATATCTGTATCTTGTGCAAGTGTCATTGCGATCCAAGCACGTTGACGTTGCCCACCTGAAAGAGCATGCACATCACGCTCAGCAAATTCTGTCATACCTGTCGCTGCAAGTGCTTTCTGTACCATTTCCTCGTCTTTTTCTGACCATTGCTTCAGCCATGTTTGGTATGGATAACGCCCTTGCTTTACAAGTTGTAATACTGTAAGTCCTTCTGGTGCTTGTGGTCCTTGCGGTAAAATCGCCATTTGACGAGCGATTTGCTTCGTTTGCATACTTTGAATGGCTTGATTATCTAACAAAATATCACCAGTTGTTGGTTTTAATAATCTAGCTAGTGAACGTAATAAAGTTGATTTCCCGCAACCGTTAGAGCCGATAAAGATTGTAATTTCGCCTTTTGGAATTTCTAAATTCAACTCATCAATAATACTTGTTTCACCATAAGACAACGTCAAGCGTTTCGTCTCCAATGCTTTTTGCATATTCATCTCCCTTTATGAATTCCGACTTTTATAAAGTAAATAAATAAAATAAGGTGCACCAATTGCTGATGTAAATACCCCTGCTGGAATTTCAAGTGGCGTGAAAATTGTACGCCCTATTAAATCTGCAGCAAGTACTAGAATTGCACCGACAATAGCTGCAACTGGGAGTAATGCACCGTATAAAGAACCAACCAATCTTCGTGAAATATGAGGTGCCATTAAACCGACAAATCCAATCCCTCCGGCAAAAGCTACCGCACCACCAATTAAAGCTGTACTAAGTAATAGCATAAATACACGCGACTTCGTTAAAGGAACCCCAAGTCCTACCGCTATATCATCCCCTAGCTCTTGTGCATTTAAATGCCTAGCTGCGATAAATGATATTACTGTTAAAATGAGAACCCAAGGCGCAAGTACCATAACATTTTGCCAAGAAGAGCCATAAACGGTACCCGTAATCCATACATTTGCTTGGCTCGCTTGATAAATTGGTGCTAGCAACATAAATAATGTTGTCGCAGCCTTCGTTAATGCCCAGAATCCAACACCAATTAAAACGAGGCTAATTGGTGATAATCCATCATTTTGCCATGCAAATAAGTATACAAAAACCGCTACAATCGTTGCTCCTGCAAAAGCTGCGAGCGGCATATAATGAATACTTACCGTTAGTGCATTATTTTTATCACTAAATAGCGCTAAAAATAATACAACTGCAACACTTGCCCCGCCCGTAATCCCGATGATATCAGGAGAAGCAAGTGGATTTCGAACAAGCCCTTGTAAAATACAGCCCGCTACCGCGAGCGCAATTCCTACGAGGATAGCAATTAAAATACGCGGCATACGAAACTTATTTACAACCATGTTTGACATCGCATCGCCATTTCCGGTAATTGCTTGCCATACGTCATAAGGAGCAATTTTCATGTCTCCCATACCTGCGCTCGCAAAGAATAATCCTATTAAAACAAGTAGTAAACTTAACAAGACGAGACAAGCTCGTTTATACATTAAAAACGAGAGCTCGCCTTTTCCTATACGAAACGGAATATATTTCTTCATTTGCTAAGCCCTCTCTTACGTGCAATATAAATAAAGAACGGTGCTCCAATAAATGCTGTCATAACTCCTACTGGTACTTCTTGTGGCATAATGACATATCTTGCTGCTATATCAGCCAATATTAGTAGTATTGCACCTAACAATCCGCTATAAGGCACTCTCCATCTGTGGTCAACTCCAACAAGAAATCTAGCAAAATGCGGAGTAATAATCCCAATAAATCCAATTGGGCCAGCAACCGCAACTGAACCACCAGACAACAGTACAATAATAAGTAACACGAATGATTTCATTAAAATTGTTCGTTGTCCAAGTCCTTTCGCGACGTCTTCTCCCATCATCAATGTATTTACTTTTCCTGCCATAATAAGAGATGCAATCCATCCTATTAATAAATATGGGAATACAGATTGTAAAATTTCTAACTTTCGCCCTTGCACAGATCCAGCAAGCCAAAATAATACCTCTTCAAGTGCTTTTTCATTTAACACAAGTAATCCTTGTGTTAATGATGAAAATAACGCACTAATTGCGACCCCTGCTAACGTTAACTTAAGAGGAGTAGTCCCTTCTTTTCCTAAAGAACTAGAAGCAAATACAAGTACAGCTGCAACCGCCGCTCCTAAAAAGGCGATCCATGTGAAAGCTGATAATGATGTTACTGAAAAGATTACAATTGCTACAACTATGAAGAACGCAGCACCTGAATTTAATCCAATAAAATCTGGAGAAGCAAGTGGATTCTTAGTTAAAGTTTGCATAAGACAACCAGCAATGGCTAAACTAGCACCAACACTAGCTGCAATTAACGCCCTAGGCAGACGTACATTTTGAATAATAATATGTTCATTGGAACCGTTAAAATGGAAAAAAGCATCCAATGCTAGTTTCCAACTCGTATTTGTATATCCGAAAATAATACTTCCCCAAATACAAATAACGACTGCAATGATTCCAACAAATAATCCAATCCCTTTTGCTCGATTTGTTTTTAATAACATGCAGCGTTTCCCCTTCAATGTATAATGATACGTTGTTAGTGTATTTCAACTTAATTCTTATTGTCAACGGAAATGAGAATTATTTTCACCCATATATATTGACAATTAAAAGATAAAGGCTTAATATCATGCTTGCTATTGAAAAATATTCTCAACATGTAGGGGGTACATAATGAATTTCATGCGGAAGAAATCGTTTACAGTATTTGTATTTTTACTAGCATTTTCAATGCTTTTAAACGCTTGTGGAAAATCAAGTAACAAAGAAGAATCTACAAAAGAAGATAATAAAAAAGAAGTGGTTACTGTAGAACATGCAATGGGTAAAACAGAAGTTCCTGCTAATCCAAAACGTGTAGTTATCTTAACAAATGAAGGAACTGAAGCTTTACTTGAATTAGGTGTGAAACCAGTTGGTGCTGTAAAGTCTTGGACTGGTGACCCATGGTATCCACATATTAAGGATAAAATGAAAGATGTAAAAGTTGTTGGTGATGAAGGACAAGTTAACGTTGAAACAATTGCTTCTTTAAAACCAGACTTAATTATCGGTAACAAAATGCGTCACGAAAAAGTGTACGAACAACTAAAAGCAATTGCACCTACTGTGTTCTCAGAAACATTACGTGGTGAATGGAAAGATAACTTCAAATTTTATGCAAAAGCATTAAATAAAGAAAAAGAAGGTCAAAAAGTTGTAGCTGATTACGAATCACGTATGAAAGATTTAAAAGGCAAACTTGGCGATAAAGTAAATCAAGAAATCTCTATGGTTCGTTTCATGCCTGGTGATGTTCGTATTTATCATGGTGATACATTCTCTGGTGTTATTTTAAAAGAACTTGGATTTAAACGTCCTGGAGATCAAAACAAAGATGATTTTGCAGAGCGTAACGTATCTAAAGAGCGTATTTCTGCAATGGATGGTGACGTATTATTCTACTTCACATTCGATAAAGGAAATGAGAAAAAAGGATCTGAATTAGAAAAAGAATATATTAATGATCCGCTATTTAAAAATTTAAATGCAGTAAAAAATGGTAAAGCATACAAAGTTGATGACGTTATTTGGAATACAGCTGGTGGCGTAATGGCCGCTAACCTACTATTAGATGACATCGAAAAACGCTTTGTTAAATAATATTTCCTTAACCAGCTCCCTTCTATGGAGCTGGTTATTTTTCAATTCACTTAAATGTCACATTATTTCGTTTTGTATTTTTATTCCCAATATGTTATATTGAGAAAGTAAATAGAATATATTTTCTTTATATCAGAATAAATATTTTAATCTAAATTTTCTGATTAATCACTATTTTATTTTCTTTTAGAATTCAATTATTACATTTGAAAACGCTTATCATCTTGTTTTCAGGGCAAAATACAGTAACGGTCGAAGAAAAATAGAACTTTTTCAGAAATTTTCTTTCTATTTCCATATAATTCTATTGACTTCTAAATATTTTGTAAATTAAAATGATTACATAAATATCCGTTATACAGGATTAGGGGGAAACAAACATGGATGCAGCTTTAAAATTAGACAAAGCTGGAGAGCAACAATCACCAAAAAAACATCCACCAGGGTTATACTTGTTGTTCTTTACAGAGGCATGGGAAAGATTTAGTTATTACGGAATGCGTGGCTTATTAGTTCTTTATTTAACAACGAGCTTAGTAAGCGGCGGTTTAGGATTTGATAAAGCAGTTGCAGTTCAAATTTACGGTATTTTCACAATGCTTGTATATTTCACACCTATTATTGGTGGTTGGTTAACTGACCATTTCATTACGAAGCGACATGCCATTACTATTGGTGGTATCATCATGGCAATTGGTAACTTCGTACTATTTTCAATGAATACGAAAACTGGACTATTTTTAGGATTAGGATTATTAGTTATCGGTAACGGATTCTTCAAACCGAATATTTCGACTTTATTAGGTCAATTATATAGTGACAACGATTCTCGTCGTGATAGTGCCTTCACTATCTTCTACATGGGGATTAACTTAGGAGCTCTTATCGCTCCATTCATTTGCGGTTACTTCGCAGATTATAGATACGGTTTCTTAACAGCTTGTATCGGTATGATTATTGGACAAATTGCATTTAACTTATTAGCACCTCGTTACTTAGGATCAGCTGGAACAACAGTTGTGGGTAAAAAATCTAAAGAACAAAATGCAAAAGCTGTTGAGAAAAAACCTTTAACACCACAAGAGAAAAAACGTACTGTTGCAATTTTAATTTTAACTTGTTTCGTTGTATTCTTCTGGGCAGGATTTGAACAAGCTGGTAGCTCTTTAACACTTTACACAGATAAGTTCGTAGATCGTACAATTGGTGGATTTACAATTCCAACACCTTGGTTCCAATCTGTAAACCCACTATTCATTATCTTACTAGCATTACCTGTTTCTGCGTTATGGATTAAGCTTTCAAAAACAAAAAATGGTGATTTGAAAATCCCAACAAAAATGGCATTAGGTATGATTTTACTAGGGATTGGATATTTAGTTCTAACTTTAGCTGTTTTAAAAACTGGTAGCGATGAAGGTAACATTACAATGAAAGCAAACTTACTATTCATTGTATTCACTTACATGTTCCACACAATCGGTGAGTTATTCTTATCACCAATCGGATTATCTATGGTAAGTGCAATCGCTCCTGTTAAACTAGCATCATTATTAATGGGTGTATGGTTAGCTGGTACTGGCTTCGCAAACTTATTAGCAGGACAATTAGCCGCTTTCACTCAATCTTTAGGATATTTAGAAGTATTCGCAAGCATCGGTATTATCGTAATTGTACTGGGATTAGTACTTCTTATGTTCTCTAAGAAAATTGCACATATGATGGAATAACAAAAAGACGCTTCTAAAATTAGAAGCGTCTTTTTTATTATTTCTCCTCTAAAGCTGTCACGTCCACATGAACGCTCTCACCAGGATTAGATACATCATACACTTGAGCACTCCCCTTCTGCTCATCACAGCTCTCAATCCATACTGGTACGCCCTCATATGTAACGTCAATTCTACTTGAAGAAGATAAGATTTGTTTCACACGTTTCACATCCATACTACTATCCCTCCTTTTGCTTACTACACTCCTTTCTATTTTTTCTTTTCCTTTTAGAATATATTCGGTAAGGCAGCATATTGATTAATAGTCATTTCTACCTCACATGCTAATATTTACTCTCTCGCTACCTTTCTGACAAATAAAAAAAGACGTATATTCTACACGTCTTTTTCCATAATATTCAAATTTTAAGAAAATAATGTTTTTACTACCGCACTTACTTTATCATTATGGATTTGATAATACACTTCTAATCCTCGTCTTTCAAAGCGCACTACTTTATTTTGCTTTAACTTCGTTAAATGTTGTGAAACCGTTGATTGCGGAATTTCTAATACTTCCTGTAGTTGTGTTACATTACATGTTCCTCTTTGCATAAGTTCCATTACTAGACGTAGACGAAGTGGGTGAGCTAACGCTCTTAACATTTGTACATCTTCTTCTGAAATACGACATTCGAATTGATTTTGGTTCATAAAGTTCCCCTCATTTTCGTTTTTATTTGCGTTTTTATGTTCTTTTTATTTATTTATATATCTGTTCTTATATTTCCTGTTACGACATAACTTTATCAACCTATAAAGCCGAAAATTTTTTCCATCTTCATCAGCAAAAATTCAGGAAAAAATCCTTGCTGATTTTGAATATTATACTATATGATATAACGAAAAAGCAAAATAATGGCCTACGAATACTTTGCTTACAAACGTTGTTTTATCAGGCTTTTTGTTATATTTTCACCTCATTGAAATGCACAGTAACGGTATTGTAAAATATCGTCTATAATTGATAACCTATCGTAATGTAGTTGAACTATACTTAACCTCTTTGTTACGCTAAAAGGAATTTTCAGTAAAAAGAGATGATATGGTATTAAAAATTTGTTTCTTATTTTTTATTCGTATTGCAAGCGGTTGAATTGTTGTGAAAAACTTCCTATTAAATCCACTCACCGTTCCTCTCTCACTAAATCAAACAGGACAGATAAGTGCATATATCAAACTTTAATCAGTAGGGTTTTTGTTCATCCCCACTGATTATCAGCCCTCACCAACCGGGCGTTTACTGGCAGCCCGATCCCCACCTAACTTCTTTGCTTCCGCTGAATTTTGAGGTGTGGGTCTTACTGCCCGTTAATGCGGGATAAGAGACGGCATCTAATATACACCTATAGGGAACATGCCATCTGAATAAGCAAAATAATATGCAAATAATTTATACAGCACACTTAAATTCATTTGAGTGTGTTTTTTGTCTACTTTATGAACAAAGCTTTTCTTTTAACACTATTATGGAATAATTATACTTTTTTACGTTGACAATAGTGTTGAAGGAGAATATACTAAGCATGTAAGTTGATTGTGAATAGTTTCACAAATAATGTGAATTTCTTCACATATAATAGATAGGAGTTGTCATTATTATGAGTACTTGGACACAAATTTATGATCCATTAAACAATATTTGGTTATCTGCACTAATCGCAGCACTTCCAATTTTCTGCTTCATCATTTGTTTAATGGGACTGAAAATGAAAAGTTATATCGCTGGTCTTTACAGTGTGATTGTCGCTATTATTCTTGCAATATTTGTTTATAAAATGCCAGCAACAGTAGCTGTAGCATCTGCTGGATTCGGTGTTTTATCTGGATTTTATCCAATTTGTACTATCGTTATCGCCGCAATTTTCCTTTACAAATTAACTGTTAAAACAGAGCAGTTCAATATTATTCGCGATAGTATTTCAAGCATTACAAATGATCAACGTTTACAAGTATTATTAATTGCTTATTCTTTCGGTGCTTTCTTAGAAGGCGCAGCTGGTCTAGGGGTTCCAGTTGCTATTACAGCTGCACTACTTGTGGGTATGGGCTTTAATCCATTAAAAGCAGCAGGTATTTGTTTAGTAGCTAATATTGCTGGTGGTGCTATGGGTGCTATGGGTATTCCAGTTACAGTACCGGCACAATTAACTGAACTTGACGCATTAACTATTGGTCGTCAAACTGTTCTTATTTTACCTTTCATTAGTATTATCTTACCTTTCTTACTTGTTTCAATGGTCGATGGAGTTAAAGGTATTAAAGAAACTTGGCAAGGTATTCTTGTAAGTGGTGTTTCTTTCGCTATTACTCAATTCGCTGTAACTTACTTCTTAGGTGCAGAACTTACTAATATTTTCGCAGCCGTTGTAAGTATGATTGCTCTTGCATTATTCTTACGTGTTTGGCAACCAAAATCTTCTACTAAAGAAGAAAAACAAGAAACTAAAGTATCACATACATTCAATCAAATTTTATATGCTTGGTCTCCATTCGTATTCTTAACTGCATTTGTAACAATCTTTAATTTAAAACCAATTAAAGCTTTATTTGCTCCAGATGGTGCGTTAGCAAACTTAGTATTTAACATTCAGTTCCCTGGTCTTCATAATGCTGTTATGAAAACTACACCAATTACAAAAGCTGATACACCTTTCGCAGCTGTTTTCAAATTTGATGTATTTTCTTCTACAACTACTGCGATTGTACTAGCAATTATCGTTTCACTTATCGTTTACCGCGTAAAAGGTAAAATGGTTAAAGAATTAATGATTGAAACAATGAAAGAATTAAAAGCTCCAGTATATACAATTTGTAGCGTTATCGCTTTAGCTTACGTAGAGAACTACTCTGGTATGTCATCTACACTTGGACTTGCATTCTCATCTACTGGTAATGCATTCCCAATTCTTTCTCCAATCTTAGGATGGATTGGCGTATTCATTACAGGTTCAGTAGTTTCAAGTGGTTCTTTATTCGCACCACTGCAAGCAGTAACAGCAGACCAATTAAACATCGTTCCTTCTACACTCGTTGCCTTAAACGTGGTAGGTGGTACAATGGCAAAAATGGTTTCACCACAATCTGTAGCAGTTGCTTGTGCCGCAGTTGGACTAGTTGGTAAAGAATCTGCTCTATTTAAAACAGCAATGAAATACAGTTTAATCTTCTTAGCTGTTATTAGCTTACTTCAATTAAACGCTGTGTTTAATATCTTTTAAAAATAAAACACCGATCCAAATGGATCGGTGTTTTTCACATTATATTTTTTTATTTTTTAATAAAGAAGCTCCAGCAATTTCAGGATGTGTCATTTCGAATGGATCTAAAATAATATCCAATTCTTCTTCTGTCAGTACACCATGTTCTAAACATAACTCCCTAACAGATTTTCCTGTTTCAATTGCTTCACGTGCAATACGAGATGCTGCTTCATAACCAATATGAGGATTAACTGCTGTAATAATTCCAACACTTTTCTCAACATATTGCTTCAGCAATTCTTCATTTGCTGTAATTCCTTCAATACAATATTCACGGAATACACGGAATCCATTATTCATAATACTTATAGATTGAATTAAACTAAATACAAGCACAGGCTCCATTACGTTTAACTCTAATTGTCCTGCTTCTGATGCTAAGCAAATTGTATGATCGTTTCCGATTACTTGGAATGCGACTTGGTTAATTACTTCTGCCATAACTGGATTTACTTTTCCTGGCATAATGGATGAACCTGGCTGACGTGCTGGCAATTGAATTTCAGCTAACCCAACACGTGGACCAGACGCCATAATACGAAGATCGTTTGCAATTTTAGACATGTTCATCATACATACTTTAAGCGCTGCAGATACTTCTGTGTATGCATCTGTATTTTGCGTTGCATCAACTAAATGCTCTGCACCAACAAGTGGGAATCCACTAAACGTTCTTAAATGTTTTACCACTTGTTCAATATACGTAGGATTTGCATTTAATCCTGTACCAACAGCTGTCGCCCCCATATTCACTTCATATAAATGTTGACGAGACTGTTTAATTCTTTTTATATCACGCTCAAGCACTCGGCTATACGCTTCAAATTCTTGTCCAAGGCGAATTGGAACTGCATCTTGTAAATGTGTGCGTCCCATTTTAATAACGTGATCAAACTCTTTTGCTTTTTTACGAAAAGCAGAATGAAGTTCTTCCATTGTAATAAGAAGCTCTTCTAACATCATAAGAGTTGCAATATGAATCCCTGTTGGAAACGCATCGTTCGTTGATTGGGCCATGTTCACATGAGTGTTTGGGCTAATTTTCGCATATTCCCCTTTTTCATATCCCATACGCTCTAACGCTCTATTCGCAATTACTTCATTTGTATTCATATTAATAGAAGTTCCGGCTCCGCCTTGAATAGGATCCACGATAAATTGATCATGAAACTTTCCATCAACAATTTCTTGCGCTGCTTCTGCAATTTCATGTCCAATGTCTTTAGCTAAGTAACCAGTATCTATATTCGCAAGTGCCGCTGCTTTTTTCACAATTGCCATTGCTGTAATGAGTGATGGATGAATGCGGTATCCTGTAATTGGGAAGTTTTCTACGGCACGTAATGTTTGTACACCATAATAAGCTGCACTTGGTACTTCTTTTTCACCTAAAAAATCTTTTTCTATACGTATATCCTTCGTTGCTATCATTTTTATCACCTATACTTTTTCATTCTAAATCCTTATCCAAAAAATCCGCCCTCTAAAAACACGAGTATCATTCAGAAGAATTTTTCAGTATCCACCTTCACTATATAGCACCTTTTTTGAAAGCGCAAACATTTATTTTTCTGTATATCCTTTTTATTAAAGTTTATAGAAAATCATTCTTCTACTTTCCTTATTTCCACTCGTTTAATTTGATGCATATCCTTTTCAAGGACTTTAAAATAAAAACCGTGTTTCTCAATAACATCTCCTTCAGCAACGATTTGTTTTTGTACCATAATCCAGCCACCAATTGTATCTACATCATCAGCAATTAAATGTATGCCAAGCAAATCATTTACTTCACTAATAAGCACTTTTCCCTCTACGATTTTATATCCTTCACTTACATGCTCTATAGGTGGATTCTCATCTTCATCGTATTCATCTCGAATTTCTCCAACAATTTCTTCTAAAATATCTTCTAGTGTAACAATCCCTGCTGTACCACCATATTCATCATATAATACAGCTAATGGAATGTGTTTTCTTTGCATTTGTAACAGTAAATCATGAATTGGAATATTTTCTAGCACTTCAATAACTGGCCTTGTATATGGCATAATTGAGCACTCCTCGTCCCGATTACCATCCATATAACGAATAAATAAATCTTTTACATTTACCATCCCAATAATTTCATCTTTATCTTCACCAAATACAGGATATCTCGTGTACTTTTCTTGTGCGATGACTTTAATATGTGTTTCAAATGGTTCGTCCTCATATAAGCCTACAACTTCCGTACGAGGTACCATAATTTCTTTTGCTACTCTATTATCAAATTCAAAAATATTATTTACATATTTAAATTCCCTTTGGTTAATCTCTCCGCTCTCATAGCTCTCAGATAAGATTAACCTTAATTCTTCTTCTGAATGAGCTACTTCATGTTCAGAAGCTGGATGTAATCCGAATAAACCAGTTACAACCCTCGCTGAACCATTTAAAGCCCAAATAAACGGGTACATAACTCGGTAAAAATAAATAAGTGGTTTCGATAACAATAAGCTAACTTGTTCTGCTTTTTGTATAGCAAATGTCTTTGGAGCAAGTTCCCCAATGACAACATGTAAAAATGTAATTACTGCAAAGGCAATAATAAATGAAACTGTACTGGAAATTGCAGGTGAGAATTGTAATTTTAAAAACAACGGCTCGAGTAAATGTTTAATAGTTGGTTCCCCTAACCACCCGAGCCCTAAAGCAGTAATTGTAATACCTAGCTGACAGGCCGATAAATACTCGTCTAAATTTGAAGTTACCTTTTTAGCTGCCAGTGCACCTCGTCTTTTTTCACTAACGAGTTGATCAATACGACTGCTACGTACCTTAATAATTGCAAATTCAACAGCCACAAAAAATGCTGTTAACCCAATAAGAATGACTACCATCAATAATTTTAAAATATCCACATATGCTCTTTAGCTCTCTTAGCTAAAGTTACACCTCCTTTTAAAAAGAAGTTTCACTTTAGTTTCTTCAATTATTGGAAAGCAACTCTATATAAAATCCACCAATTTTCAAACCTCATACAATTCTAAAGGTAAACCATCAGGGTCTTGGAAAAAGACGAATTTCTTCCCCGTTATTTCATCAATACGGATTGGTTCTGTCTTAACACCACATTGGTTTAAATGCTTCACAGCTTCTTCTATATTTGTAACAGCAAATGCTAAATGTCTAAGACCGGCTGCTTCTGGAAAACTTTTGCGCTCAGGCGGATTTGGAAATGAAAATAATTCGATTTGATACTCTTCTCCTACACATAAATCTAATTTATAAGAATCTCGTTCCTTTCTATATACTTCATTTATCTCTTTAAACCCTAATATTCTAGTATAAAAATTCTTTGACCTCTCATAATTCGAACAAATAATTGCAACGTGATGCACTCTACATATATTCATACTCTCTCTATTCCTTTCTTTACCAAAGATGCATATTCTCCCTTGAAATGAAAAACATATATAGCAGAATATCTCTTTTAGGGGGCTTATCATGAAATTCATTACTTTTTTCGTCGGACTAATTGTTGTTTTCTTACTCGCTTATATTGCTAGCAACAATAAGAAACATATTAAGTTTAAACCAATTTTCATCATGCTTATTATACAGTTAATTTTAACCTACCTATTATTAAATACAGAAATCGGTCTCATACTTATTCGTGTCATTTCCAGTCTGTTTACAAAGCTACTCGAGTATGCTGCTGATGGAATAAATTTCGTATTTGGTGGTATTGCAAATAAAGGTGAAATGCCATTTTTCCTTACTGTATTATTACCAATCGTCTTTATTTCTGTTTTAATTGGTATATTACAACATTTCAAAATACTACCATTTTTTATTCATTGGATCGGGTACTTTCTTAGTAAAATAAATGGTCTTGGGAAATTAGAATCTTACAATGCTATTGCCTCTGCCATTGTCGGTCAATCAGAAGTTTTTATTACAGTGAAAAAGCAATTAGCTCAAATTCCAAAACACCGTCTCTATACACTTTGTGCCTCTGCTATGTCAACCGTATCTATGTCTATCGTAGGTGCCTATATGACAATGATTGAACCTAAATATGTAGTAACTGCACTCGTTCTCAATTTATTTAGCGGTTTTATTATCGTACTCATCATTAACCCTTACGACGTTAAAGATGACGAAGATATTTTAGAAATCAAAGGTGAAAAACAAAGCTTTTTTGAAATGCTTGGAGAATACATTCTTGATGGTTTTCGTGTAGCCATTGTTGTCGGCGCTATGCTCATCGGATTTGTCGCATTAATTAGTTGTATTAATGACCTGTTCCTCATTATATTCGGTATTACGTTCCAACAATTAATCGGCTATGTATTTGCGCCTATCGCATTCCTTATCGGTGTACCAAGTTCTGAAATTGTCGCAGCTGGCAGCATTATGGCAACGAAGCTTGTAACGAATGAATTTGTCGCAATGATGGACCTTAGTAAAATTTCTAATAGCCTTTCTCCCCGTACAGTTGGGATTATTTCTGTTTTCCTTGTGTCTTTTGCCAATTTTTCTTCCATTGGTATTATTTCAGGTGCGGTAAAAGGACTAAACGAAGAACAAGGAAACGTTGTTGCGAGGTTTGGCCTTAAATTACTATATGGAGCTACTCTCGTTAGCATTTTATCCGCAATTATCGTAAGCATTATGTTGTAATTAGGTAAAATTTTATCATTTTCTTATCCCTATCTTTTGTATACAATAACGAATAGATGTCTTATAAAGTGAAACTTTACTCAGAGGGGCTATCCCCTTCTGAGTATTAGCCTTCACCAATCGGGCTTTTACGGGCAGTTAACTCCCACCTAACTTCCTTGCGTTCGCTGGACTTTGAGGTGGGAGTTTTACTGCCCGTTAATGCGGGATAAATAATCAAGACATCTATTTTTTATACATGTACAATCGCTTTTATTTAGCGTAAAATATTTTTTATGTGTTTGAATACACTTCTAAATGTATATACTTCGATAGTTTTAAAGGAGAAAAAATGATGAAATCCGACCCGAACAACAATACGCGAGCCAGAAAAGGACGCTCAAAGAAAAAACGCCTACTTTGGTTCCTTCTTATTCCATTACTAATTGTAGCACTTGGAGCAGGAAGCTACTCCTTCCATATATACAGTAAAGCAAAGTCCGTCTTAAATAATGCTTATGCTGAACTAGGTCGAGGAGATAAGTCCAGTAAACGTGAAAAAGCTGTTAAACCTATGACCGACAACATTTCTGTACTAATTATGGGTGTTGATGAAAGTGATATTAGGGAAAAAGGTTATGGAAAAGCAACTCGAACAGATGCGTTATTACTTGCAACAATTAATAAAAACGATAAATCCGTTAAACTTGTAAGCATTCCACGTGACTCACGCGTCTACATTAAATCACGTGATAAATACGATAAAATCACACATGCGCACGTATTCGGTGGTGTAGACAGCACAATTGATACGGTAGAGAACTTTTTAGATGTTCCAGTTGACTACTATGTAAAATTCAACTTTAAATCATTTATTAAAATTGTTGATTCCCTTGGTGGTATTACTGTAGACGTTCCAGTTGAGTTCACAGAGCAAAATAGTAAAGATGAAGCAGATGCAATTCATCTAAAAAAAGGACGTCAACATTTAAATGGAGAAGAGGCACTGGCACTGGCTAGAACTCGTCATATCGATAGTGATTATATGCGTGGTCAACGCCAACAGCTTGTATTAGAGGCCATTGCTGAAAAGGCACTATCTCTTAATTCCATTAATAAAATCGGAGGCCTACTAGACGCTGTCGATAAAGACTTAAAAACCAATTTAACTTTTGATGATATGATGACAATTACAAAAAATTCAATGGATTCAAATTTAAAGATGGAAAAAATGCAAGTAGAAGGTACAGATAAATATATAGGCGGTATTTATTATTACGTTCCAAATGAAAAAAGCGTCAATAATATTTCGACAAAACTACAAGAACATCTCGGTGTTACGAATAAAAATGAGCATAAAAAATTATAATAAAAAGGCTGCTAGATTTCTCTAGACAGCCTTTTTATTATATTTTTCAACATATTTTTCATACACATTGTGACAAGAAGTGACAATTATTACAGCGGTGTAACATTTTTTATGAAAACATTACACACACAGTGAAAATAATAGTATACTAGTACGTACATAATGTTATTTTCATCATTTTTATACAAAAAATGTAATACATATATTTATACATAAATTTCTGGGGGGAAATAAATGAAGCTAAGTAAAATACTGATCGGTTCTGCAATTGCTGGGGGCATATTACTTTGTGTAGGCGGTGTTGGGGGATATCAATATGTCTCCAAATTAAATAATCAATTAGATACTACTGCATTACCGAATACTACATTTGAAGGTATTTCTCTCGATGGAAAAAATAAGAAAGATATTCAAGCAATTATTAATCAAAAGGTAACTGAATTAGATCAAAAATCCCTTACCTACATATTCCAAAACGATAAACAAACTTACACATGGAAATATTTAGGGATAAATTATAAAGAGAAAGATATTATTGACAAAATCTTTAAAGAACAAGAAGGAAACGTAATGAATCGTTACAAAATGCGTAAGCAAGCTGAAAACGGTGAATTAAAACGTGACTATAAATTAACACCACAATTAAATGCAACAGCTTATGAAACCTTTATAAAAGATAAATATAATGAAACATTAAAAAATCCTATTAATGCAGAATTCAGTATTGAAGGCTCAACAGTAAATGTTAGTCAAAGCCAAAACGGAGAAAAAATTGATAAAGGGAAACTAAACGGTTTAACAAACGAAGCTATTACTACCGGTAAATCAGATGTCACATTGCCAGTCACATTCATAAAACCAGAACGCTCTACAGAAGACATACAGAAAATGGGGATTAAAGAAGTCATCGCTGAATATTCTACTCCAATGGCCGGCCGTAACGGAAATCAATCATTTAACGTAAATAAGTCAGCCAATACTTTAAGTGGGGTTATTGTCGCACCTGATGAAACGTTTAGTTTTAACGGCCGCGTTGGCGTAACTGATGCTGCACATGGTTACAAATCTGCAGCAGTATATTCACAAGGTAAAGTAATACAAAGTGCAGGCGGAGGAGTTTGCCAAGTCAGTAGTACATTATACAGCGCAGCTTTAAGGGCAGATTTAGGCATTGTTTCTCGAAGCAATCATTCTATGCCGGTAAATTATTTACCACTTGGGCAAGATGCAGCAGTAGCAGATTATGGTCCAGATTTAAAATTTAAAAATAATACGGGCAATCATATTTATATTCAAGCATTTTCAAATGGAGGTAGTATTACTACACGCATTTTCGGTACAAATACTGGTAAAAATGTTGAAGTTTCTTCTCAAGTAATTAGTAGGACTAGTGATAAAATCACAGCGGTTACGTATAAAAAAGTAACACAAAACGGGGAAGTAATATCAAATGGACAAATTTCAAAAAGCGTATATAAAAGCGCTCCAAAAGAATAGCTAATATCCACCGAATAGCATAAAGAAAAAGGCGTGATTATATCACGCCTTTTTCTTTTGCAGTAATAGTAAAAAAGTTTCAAGATGGTCTTTCGTTTCTTCTAAAGACCACATACGATTGCCTTGCTTCGCAGCTAATACACACGCCTCTTCCCACGCGTTCTTTTTCTTCATATTTATTAATTCATCACGTAATTTCAAAACAATTTCTTCGTCTTCTTGTTCAATAAACTCTTCCATCACGCTTACTATTTCATCCTCATGAATACTTAACGTACAGTACGATTTAAGAAAGTATTGTAATGTCGTATACATAATGTACTCCCCCTTCTTATTTATCAGATGGATAAGAAGTAATAATCTTAAACCCTAATTCTCCTGACTTATCTCTTGCTAAAACAGTAACAGTTTTTACCAACTTGTCTTTTACACTCATATTTTTCTTTATTACCGTTTTTCCAACCGGGAATGAATGTGTTGTATTTAATACGAGACGAGCCTCTTTAGAATTTTTTAACCAGTCTTGAATTTCCTTATCATGCTGCTTCAAACTATCTTTTACAGCTTTCGTTGCTGTTTCCTTGTCATAGTATGTACTTGCTGCTGATACTTTATCTGTCTTCAAGCGATTCTTCAAATCTTCTTCTGATTTGCCTACATGTCTTTCAATCGTATGACCATTTTTAGGTGGCCCTTCCATTTCATCTAAAATATTATCACTAATTTTTTCTACTGATGTCGATTGATTCCCTGTTTGTTTCTCTGTTTTTTGTTCTTTTCCTGCACATCCACTTAAGATCAGCATTAGTGCCAATAAACCACTCAAGAAAAGACTACTTATTCGTTTCATCATATCACCTCTTTCATGATTATTATCGCAACTTCACTAAAAGTCAATTTCACAACGAAAAAATCTATCAGTTTTCATTTTTTTCATCTATTTTTCCATATTTACCCGCGCAATTTCATCAACCCTCTATTTTTCGACTTTTTATAATATATACCCCCTATATTTTATGATTATTTCCCAGATGAAAACACTGATAACATAACTATAAAACTCTTTTATACAAAGGTTTTTATAGTGTTTTTTAAATTCTTTTAAAATACCCCCATTTTTATATACCTAATACCCATATAAGGTATAAAGACCCCTTCTTATCAACGTTTTTCTACATTATGTAAATTTACCCTTGCCTATACAAACGAAATATGGTGTAATGCAAAAAAAGATAAAGGATTTTAAACAATGGCTGAAACGATTCAAAATTTCTTAACAGAATACTATTCAATCGCAATTCCACTTAGTATCTTAATTAACATCATCATTAGTCTTTTAGGTGTTATTCCTAGCATCTTTTTAACCGCCATTAATATACAGCTCTTCGGTGTAACAAATGGCACAATCATTTCGATCGCAGGTGAGGCCTTAGGGGCTATTATCTCGTTTTATATTTATCGCATAGGCCTTCAAAAGTTCACTCACGATAAAGTAAATAAGTACCCAAAGGTAGAGCGTCTTCTTTATGTAGAAGGTATAGAGGCCTTTCTACTCGTTCTATCGTTTCGATTGATACCTTTCATCCCATCAAGTATCGTGACTTTATTTGCAGCTCTAGGGAAAATGTCATTACTCTCCTTCAGTATTGCCAGTACAATAGGTAAAATACCGGCCTTATTGATTGAAGTATATTCGGCATATCATGTTATGAACGGAACAAATGAAGCGAAGTGGATTGTAACAATCGCAGGCGCTATTGGATTGTTTTATTTGTGGAAAAAATGGAGAAAAAAATAAAGAAGGAGCCTATGCTCCTTCTTTATTTTTGAAGTATTTTATTAATATCTGTCCCTTAAATCCTTAATTTACACCAACAGCACTAAATGATTGCTTCACTGCATTTACTTCTGCAGAGCTAGCACCATATAAATCCGCAGCAGCTTGTACTGCACCAGCACGAGCTTGACTAAATGTAGTAGATTGCGTGAAATACTGTGTATTTGCACGGTAGTAAATCGCACCTAATTTATCTTTACCAATACCAGTTACAGTTACACCAGAATGCGTACCACCATTTGCTAATAAATAAGCTTGTTTGTTAATAATACCACTGTTTGTATGAACGCCACCGTTATCACTTGAACCTGTGTAACGCTTAGAATAGTGGTCTGGGTCACCATATTTCGCTGGATCACTCATAGAGCGAAGCGCGTCTCCTGCTTTACCAGGCGTGTAAATATCTTCACCAATCTCCCAATCTGGGTTACGGTTATCATAGAATTCTACTAAAGTACCAAAGATATCAGAAATCGCTTCATTTAACGCCCCTGATTCATTTTGATAAATTAAGTCCGAGCTATTTTCCGTAACAGCATGCGTTAATTCGTGACCAATTACGTCAATTCCACCAGATAATGAAGTGAATGTTACACCATCACCATCCCCGTATACCATTTGTGAACCGTTCCAGAATGCATTATTATACTTACTTCCGTAATGAACTGTTGATTTTAATGGTGCTCCTGCATCATTAATAGAGTTTCTGTTAAATGTAGCTTTATAATAATCATATGTTCTACCTGCATAGTAATGAGCATCTACTGCCGCTGCATCATACGCTGCATTGAAAACATTATCTGCATCTGCCCATAATGTTCCTGGTAATGTTGAGCGGTTTTTCGCATCGTATGTGAAAATCGTTGCTCCGCGCGTATTATCTTGTAAGTAGTAAGATGAACCAGATAATGTTGTATTAAGTGATTTCGTATCTCCTAATACACCTTTACCAGTTCCTACTTTATTTGTTCCTGTTACAGGTTTTACTACTGCTTTCGCATCCTGTTTAGGAGCCTCTTGCTTAACTGGTGACTTATCTTCATTTGCTACATGATCCAATTTATTATATTTATTTAATACTTTACCGCTGTCTGCTTCAATGAAATAGTAGTAGTTTCCTGGACTAGGATCTAAGAAGTTTAGATTTACAACGTATGCATATGTTGTTTCTTCACCATTTTGATATACATATAAGTCCGCTTTTGGTTCTACCTCATATTTCGGTGTTACCCCTAAGTCTTGCTGCGCGATTTCAATCGCTTTTGCGCCTTCAATCTTATTTTTATTTTTCAACTTTTCCTTCTTGTCTAAATCAGGTGCAACTGTTCCAGACAATACTTTTAAAGAACCGTCTTTACTTACGTGAGCTACTTGAGTAGAACCCCATACAGGTACTCCTTCGTAAACTTGTTGCATACGTACTACTGTTGAATCAGTTACAGCATCTTTCTTCACTTGTTTCACTTTGAAAGAATCTTGCGCACTCTTTTCCCCTAGCTTGTAATCACCTTTTGCTGCGTTTAAGTAATCAAACACAACAGATTCTGCTTTCTTACCAGTCGCTCCAGTTAAATCACCAGAAATAAACTCAGGTGACTGTACTGTCTCATTGTACTTCTTCGTAGAGAGTACATTTTTAGAATCCGCAAATGCAGAGCCTGTCCCTCCAAACGTTGTAACTGCCATTCCTGTCGCTAACACTAACGCTAAACTTTTCTTTTTCATGAACCTTCCCCCTAATAAAAATTTTTTTGAAAAAGAGTAGTTTCATATTAGCATTATGTTTCCACTATTAATATACTAAAAATTCAAATAATTATTTTCTCAAGTTTTGTAGAATTTTGAGGAACAAATATTGAAAAACCCCTTTCCGGTTGGAAAGGGGGATTATTATGAATTAACTTGTTCAACAGTTTTAGCTTGTTGACCAACAATATCAGGTTTACTGCTATACTGATGTATTCCTCCAGCAACTGTAAGAGTCACTATAAATGCTAATACTCCAAATACCATCTTTTTCATTTTTATTCCTCCTTATTATCATTCATCAAATCAATAACTAACCTATAATATCGATTACTTTCTTCAAATCTGGATAAATTTGAAAAATGTTCTGCTAGTTCAACGTATACTTTCTTTAATTCTATTTTATTTCCTGCAGATTTATACAACGGGATAGCCTCATTTTCCAAAAATAATTTATAATCTTTTGCTTCTTCAAAATATTTATATCTAAGCATTAAAAGCAAGTATAATTTTGCATTAAATCTCTCTTCTTGTTTTGCTGCATCAATTCCCTTATCAATTAATGCCCTTGCCTCATCCAACTCTTCTAATTTAATGCATACTAATGCCATTTCATATATTGTATCTAAATAGTTTAAATCTATTTGTTTTTGAAGTTGTAGACTATCTAAATAATATTTTTTCGCTTGCTGATATTTTCCTTTTTTATAATAGATACTTCCCATATTACTTAAAGTAATAGCTAATAGTACATCCTTATCAGCAAAAGATGTGGCCTCTCTCAATATACTTTCATACATTTTTAAAGCTTCTTCATACTGACCTTTTTCTGTATAACTTACCGCAATAAGGATTTGGCAATTAATTATGTTTCTAAACTTATATTCACTACGAAATCCTTCTAATGCCATATTTACAAAATGAATCGCAAGATGATGAATATCTAAATGAGTATATGCAAGCGCTATATTATAATACAAGCCTGTTTCATGATACCCTTGTTCCTTGGCCATTACTTCTGTTTTTAATAAGTAATCTAGCCCATCCTTCCATCTATACTGTAAACAGCACAATAACCCTCTACTATACATATATAATAACTTCTGAAATGGAGAATATTTTTTATATACCTTCTTCAACTTATCTAATTCTTCTTCGAGTGCAGGAAAATCCCTTTTCATAATTAAATAACGTGTATACAGCAGTTTATAATAATTTATAATTTCAAAATCCAACACATGCTTCATTTCACCTTGCAACTCTTCATATATACGTTCTACTTGTTGCTTGTCCAAATGAACTAGTGCATTCAACCATTCATCCAGCTTCCCCTTCACATCTTCTTCTACATCTCTCAAATCCGTCACGGCAATTTCCAGTCTTGTGCAGAGCAATTGTAGAATTTCTTCTGATGCTTCGATCTTTCCATTTTCAATCTTACTTAAGTATGAGACAGAACAAATGCCCTGACATAATTCTTCTTGTGTCATTTTTTGCTGAAGCCGTTTGTAAAAGACTTGTTTGCCTATTTTTTCTAATGTTTGTTGCATTGTCCTCCTCCATTCTCATTACCCCATTACTCTAATAATACATAAAATTTGGAGAAATATAAATTGATAAATATAAATTTTCTAAAAAATATGCATAATTTCATTTTTTTCTCTCTTGACTTCACTTCAATATCTCTTCTTTGCTACGAATGGTGAAAAATTGGTATACTATAACCAAATTATGGAGGTGTTCTCGCGATGACTCATTATAAAGACGATAGTTATGCCTTACATACAGACCTATATCAAATCAACATGGCTTATACATATTGGAAAGATGGTATTCATAATCGCCGTTCCGTGTTTGATTTATACTTTCGAAAGCTTCCATTTGAGAACGGCTACGCTGTTTTTGCTGGCCTTGAGAAAATTGTAGAGTACATAGAAAATTTCAGCTTTACTGAAAGCGATATCGCTTATTTAGCAGAATTACAATTTGAAGAAGAATTCCTTCATTATTTACAAAATATGAAATTCACTGGGACGATTCGTAGTATGCAAGAAGGTGAAGTTGTATTTAATAACGAGCCTTTATTACGCGTTGATGCACCACTGGGTGAAGCACAAATTATTGAAACCGCTCTCTTAAATATTGTGAATTACCAAACATTAATTGCAACAAAAGCAGCCCGTATGAAACATGCTGCAAATAATGATGAGCTTTTAGAGTTCGGCACAAGACGTGCCCACGAGTTCGACGCTGCCCTTTGGGGGACGCGTGCTGCCTTTATTGGTGGTTTCTCCTCTACAAGCAATGTTCGTGCTGGGAAACGCTTTGGGATCCCTGTAGCTGGCACACACGCTCACTCTTTCGTTCAAGCATATCGCGATGAATACGTCGCGTTTAAGAAATACGCTGAAACTCATAAGAAGTGCGTCTTTCTCGTTGATACATATGACACATTGAAATCTGGTGTTCCAAATGCAATTCGTGTTGCAAAAGAATTTGGGGATCGTATTGATTTCTATGGTATACGTCTTGATAGTGGTGATATGGCTTATTTATCGAAAAAGGCACGAAAACTACTAGATGAATCAGGGTTTACAAATACAAAAATTATCGCTTCTAGCGATTTAGATGAATACACAATTATGCACCTTAAATCTCAAGGGGCAAAAATTGACGTATGGGGTGTTGGGACAAAATTAATTACGTCCTTTGAGCAACCTGCATTAGGGGCTGTTTACAAACTAGTTGCGATTGAAGATACTGACGGAAAATTAAATGATACGATTAAAATTTCATCTAATCCTGAAAAAATTACCACTCCAGGACTGAAACGAATTTATCGTATTATCAATCGGGTTAACGATCATGCAGAAGGCGATTATATTGCGTTAGATTCTGAAGAACCTGGAAAAGAAGAGCGCTTAAAAATGTTCCATCCAGTTCACACATATATAAGTAAATTCGTAACAAACTTTGAAGCCCGTGAACTCCATAAAGACATTTTCGTTAACGGTGAAAGAACATATGAACTACCAAGTATATTAGATATTCAACAATATAATGAACAGAGTCTCGCTCTATTTTGGGAAGAATACATGCGAACTTTAAATCCCGAAGAGTATCCTGTCGATTTAAGCCAAGAATGTTGGGATCATAAAATGAATTACATTCAAACTGTTCGAGAACAAGTTG
>NZ_JAKUFY010000061.1:0-31795 GCF_022663675.1 Bacillus cereus group sp. BfR-BA-01355 | reverse complement strand
ATTTGAAAATTCAAAAAAATCAAAATTCGAAAATAACAATTGTATTAATGATTAGAGTAAAAATAAGGGGAATGGAGAAATTATGGAGAAAGACACTGCTTTGTAAGGGGCATATTTTATCATCTTGAGCAGAGAGGAGGATGCATAGCATATTGTAAAATATAGAGATAAACAATGGAAAAGTGCTATGCAAATGAAGAGCATGAAGGGACGTTTAAGGCCAGGTGATACGGTAGCAATTGGTTTAATGCTATTTGCATTATTTTTAGGAGCAGGAAATTTAATTTTTCCGCCAGTTTTAGGTCAACAAGCAGGAGAGAATGTTTGGATTGCTACAATAGGATTCCTTGTAACGGGAGTCGGATTACCCCTACTAGCTGTAACAGCTGTCGCGTTTGTAGAGGGGGACTTGAAAGCGCTGTCTTCTAGAGTCCACCCTATATTTGCGTTTATTTTCCCATTGATTAGTTATTTAGCAATTGGACCATTTTTCGCAATTCCGCGTACTGGAGCTGTTTCGTTTGAAATGGGTATGAAGCCGTTTTTATCAGAGGCAATGGTTTCAGAGTGGTACATGCTATTTCTTTTCACGATAGTTTTCTTCGGAATAACGTGGTATTTATCATTAAATCCATCTAAATTAGTGGATTGGTTCGGAAAGTTTCTTACGCCACTATTGGTATTAATTGTCGCTGTTATTGTCGGAAAGGCAATTATTGATCCAATTGGAGAGCCGGCTGCGCCGTTAGCTGCTTACAAAGAAAATGCTTTCTTTGGTGGATTTATTCAAGGATATTTAACGATGGATGCAATTAGTGCTCTCGTATTTGGAATTGTCGTTGTACAAGTTATTCGCTCTAAAGGGATAAAAGAGAGTAGTCAAATTGCAAAAATAACAGTCGTATCAGGTATTATTGCTGTACTTGGTTTAACGTTAATTTATTTATCACTTGCTTATCTTGGTTCAACAAGTACATCACTTGGTGTCTCAGAAAACGGTGGTCTTATTTTAACGAATGTTGTAAATGAGCTATATGGGACGAGTGGTAAAATTTTATTGGGGCTTGTTATTATACTCGCTTGTTTAACAACTTCTGTTGGGTTAACATCTGCGTGTGCGGGTTTCTTTACAAACTTATTCCCAAAACTTTCACATAAAACGATTGTAACAATGGTATGTGTATTTAGTTTAATTGTATCTAACCTAGGTTTAACACAATTAATCGCCGTAACATTACCTGTGTTAATGATCATTTATCCAGTTGCAATTGTATTAATCGTACTTTCGTATTTCCATAAGTGGATTGGGAAGCGTAATAAAATTTATATTGGAGCTATTTTAGGTGCATTGTTAATTAGTTTCTTTAACGGTTTAGAAAGTGCGAACATTAAAATTGACGTGATTTCTAATGTACTACAAATGTTACCGTTATATAACGAAGGAATCGGATGGTTAATTCCATCATGTATTGGCGGGATTCTCGGTTTCTTCCTCTATAAATCAAATGAATCAAGTAAATTACAAAAGAAAGGTGCTTAGGCACCTTTCTTTTTTTGAAGGGGATTTTTATATTTTGTCTAAGTAATAATTGGGAGGAATGATAAAATGGCTAATTTTGAAGATTTTTTAAATTTGGATTTGCGAATTGGAACTGTAATACATGCAGAGGAATTTAAAGAAGCGAGAGTTCCAGCGATTAAACTAGAAATTGATTTTGGAGAAATTGGGATAAAGCAGTCAAGTGCTCAAATTACGAAAAGGTATAGTCCAGAAGGTTTAGTCGGTCAACAAATTGTTGCTGTTGTAAATTTTCCGCCAAAGCGTGTAGCTGGATTTAAATCGGAAGTGCTTGTGCTTGGCGGCGTTCCTGAAGCTGATGATGTTGTGTTGCTTCAGCCTAATATGGAATTGCCAAATGGAACAAAAATTAGCTAGGGTGAAGGCAGGGGCTAATATGGGTATCGGACGAGAATATTTACAATGTGCGATTTCGAACTTTAAAGCAACAAAGAAGCAAGGGGAACGGGCACTTTCTCAATTATCATACGAACAAATACAATGGTCTTCTCATGAAGAAACAAATAGTATAGCGATTATTATAAAGCATCTGCATGGTAATATGCGTTCTAGATGGACGGATTTTTTAACATCTGATGGTGAAAAAGTTGATCGTGACCGAGATGGTGAATTTGAAGGAGGCTATTCTTCAAAGAAGGAAGCCCTTGCAGCGTGGCAAGAAGGATGGGAATACGTTTTTAATACGATGAATACGATATTGCCGGAACATCTATTGAAGACGGTATACATTCGTGGTGAAGCTCATACGGTCCTGCAAGCAATTGAAAGGCAAATTTCTCATTATGCATTGCATATTGGACAGATTATTTACATCGGTAAAATGTTAAAAGAAAATGAGTGGCTATGTTTAAGCATTCCTAAAGGACAGTCAACTCGTTATGTAGAGAAAAAACGTTCAACATAATAATAAGAAAGAAACCGATAAAAAATGGGGAAAAAGAAAGTCAGCCAAATAATAGATGGTTCTGTAATCATAAGAATACTGCCAAAAATAAGTCCATATACAATAAGAAAGAAATTGAAAAGTGTATTCACAGGGAGAAACCGTGAGATGAACACTTGCTGTCGTTTAAAACAATCACTGTGAAATAAATAAAAGCGGAAGCACCATGTGGCTGTAATAAGATCTTTCTTTCTTACAATTCTTTTTTTGCATGTATGACAGATAAATGGTGGTTGCATTTCATTACGCTCCATTTTTTATTTTCATAATAATGTGAGACAAAAGTAGGTACAAAGTGTATGTTCCTATATACGCTCCTGCAATAAGGAAAAATGGATTCAGTAAAATTCCATGAATGCTTGTCATGAAAACTAAATCTTGTATTAAAACATCGTATATATTAATGGAAATAATTGTACCGAGTACATACAGTGCCAAGTACGCAGAAATATGTAGCACAATAGAGACTTTTGGATGCTTAGCGGACAAATAAAAAATGAATGATAGAGCGATTGGTAATATTCCTATTAATAGCTTCAATTCATTTCACCTCATTAACAATATAGCCGAAATTTTAACGGTCTATTCTCTAGGGCTTGTACATAACTTGAAATAGAGAGGTGATAGTATGAATCGGGGCTTTTTTTTTATGAAGTTTACAAGCATGCGTAAGTTAGTTTTATTTGTTATTACTACAGTGCTAGCGACTTTTTTTCTTATTAGTATGATGGTAACCTCTATGAAAGAGACGAAGTCAACGTATTTATATAATTGGTTAAATGAGTTATCGATGAATGGTTACATGTATGTACTTGGAAAAGAGAATCATTATTTTACACAGGAGTATCGAAATTTGAATCAAGATTTTTCAATTTCTTCTTTTCTCTTTTCTATGGCTACAAATATTCGCTTTAATGATGTACGCAGTTTTGTCGGGAAAGAGCTCCCTGGGTTTGGTAAGTACGATACAGAAATTGTTATTGCGGGTGAGGGTACAAATTATTCTAACTTACCGATAGAGTCGAGTGTCCCTCTTGAAGAAGTAGTGAAGGAACGGACTAGTGGAACTGGACAAGCACCTAAACAAGATACGAGTAAAGAGAAAAAACAGCCGTCCCAAACGACCGGGAAAAGACAAGTTGCGTTTATTTATCATACACATAGCTGGGAATCCTATTTACCTTTACTTAACTTAACGAATGACCCGAATCCGAATAAAGCAACGAGTTCTGTATCGAATATTTCTATATTAGGAGACCGTTTCCGTGAACAACTAGAAGGTGAAGGAATTGGCGCCACTAACGATAAGAGTGATGTTGGTCAAAAGTTAATAAGTAAAGGTTTAAACAGTAATAGTTCGTATAAGATGTCACGAGAAATTGTGCAGCAAGCTATGGCTGGAAATAAAGATCTTCAATACTTTTTTGATTTGCATCGTGATAGTGCCCGAAAGAATGTAACGACAAAAACAATTGGAGATAAATCATATGCAAAGCTTGCATTTGTAGTAGGGAAAGGAAATAAAAACTATGAAAAAAACTTACAATTAGCGACAGCTTTACATGAGGCGATTAATAAGAAGTATCCAGGAGTGAGTCGTGGGGTCATTCAAAAAGGGTTCCAGACAGGAAATGGAATCTATAATCAAGACCTATCAGGACAAGCGATATTAATAGAAGTTGGCGGTGTAGATAATACAGAGGAAGAATTGAATCGATCAATTGATGCACTTGCTAAAGCATTTGGTGAATATTTTTGGCAGGCAGAAAAAGTGAATGGATAAAGTGAAATTTAAATTGGTGAGAGACCTCACCTGATGAAGATGAGTTCACAGTATTTTTGAAAAAACGTAAGTGTAATGCTTGCGTTTTTTCTTTGTAATGATGAGACGTCACAGAATAGACATAATTTGTCGTTGTTATAGTAATATCGAAATTTGTCAATTTATAGTAGGAGATTTACAAAGGGATTTTCGGGAAAGTAGAGAAAATCTTTTTATAAGGAAAACTTTTTATTATGAAACTGGTAGGGTGATTGAAGTGATTAGGGAAATCGAAATAGAAGATGCAGCATCATTTTTGCAATTAAGTAAGCAATTAGATGAAGAAACGAAGTTTATGTTATATGAACCAGGAGAAAGAAAAACTACAGCTGAGCAACAAGAAAAAATGATCCATCGCTTTATAGAAAATGAATATGCAACAATATTTGTAGCAGTTGAAGATGAGAGGATAGTAGGTTTTATATTAGTGAATGGAAATAACATTCAAAGAAAGAGGCATGTAGCAACCATTGTAATTGGTATTTTGCAAGAGTATAACGGGCGAGGTATTGGGACGAGATTGTTTAAAGAGGTTGAGAAGTGGGCAAAATTACATGATGTATGGCGTTTAGAATTAACAGTAATGGCCCACAATACAAGAGCTCAGGCACTATATAAAAAAGCTGGATTCGAGAAAGAAGGTGTCAAAAAAGCTGCTCTTATTATCGATGGAAAGAGCATCGATGAGTATGAAATGGCCAAATTATTAAAATAAGAGGTCGTTATATGAAAAAAAGATGGGCACTACTTGGTATCATAGCTGCAATAATTATTGTTGGAGTAGCAGGAATCAATTATAAAATGTATAAGGATAAGCAGGCGCGGGAAGTAAGTGTAAATAGCATATTTCCGAAAGCAAAAGAAACGATTGCTAATATGGATGGGGATATTGCGGTAATTAATAATCCGAATTCAATGCTTGTACTTGTGAATAAAAGTAGGCGTTTACCAGATGGGTATAGACCGCCAGATTTAGTTATTCCGAAAGTGCGCTACTCTAGTGAAGGTGATCAAGAAAAGAAAAAGATGAGAAAAGAGGCAGCGAGGGCGCTTGAGGATATGTTTCAGCAGGCTGACAACGAGCGTATTTTCCTGTTTGCAGTTTCTGGATTTAGATCTTTTGATCGACAAAAAGCATTAAATACGATGTATAAAAAACAAGATGGAGAAGCAAAAACAGCAATGTCTAGCGCGGTTCCTGGTACAAGTGAGCATCAAACTGGACTAGCTATGGATATTACGTCTCAATCTGCTAAATTTCAGTTAGAGACGGTTTTTGGGGAAACGAAAGAAGGTCAGTGGCTTTCTGAAAATGCCCATAAATTTGGTTTTGTGATTCGATACACAAAAGCGAAAGAGACGATTACGGGCTATCGGTATGAACCATGGCACGTAAGGTATGTGGGAAATCCACAAGCTACATATTTGTATGATAATCAACTGACGCTTGAAGAAGTAACAGAGTGAACAATTGAGGGGAGAGGCGTACAATGACGATGTTATATAAGAAAAAAGTACATGCATATATTACAAGAGAAAAAGAGGGGGTTATGCAATTACTTGTTTTTAAACATCGTGATATACATGAAGCTGGTATTCAAGTGCCAGGGGGAACGGTTGATGAAGGTGAAACGTTAGAAGCGGCTATATTGCGTGAAGTACAGGAAGAATCCGGATTGCGTCATTTATGCATAGAGCGTTTTTTAGCAGATTACATTATACATATGAAAGAAAAACAGGAATATGAAAAACGCCACTTTTTCCATGTAACTTTACTAACAGATGTAAAGGATACTTGGGAACATATTGTAAGTGCTGGTGAGGAAGATAAAGGATTAGTATTTTGCTACGAATGGATTAATATTGCAAAATGCCCTGAATTAGCTGGGAAACAAGGTGAGTTTTTACATTTGTTAGATGAAGTATACGCACAGTAATGTAAGAGTCTGAAGCGAAGGTTAATCCGTTTCAGACTTTTTTTATTTTTCGGGAAATTAAAGGTGTTTAAATAAGGAAATTGAATTTCTTTAAAGGGATATTAATTTAGGATGTGTTGAGGTGAAAAAATGAAAAAGTAAGGGGTATACGCTAAAAAAGTTCATATAAGGGAGAATATAAATGGAAATTCAGTTTAATCCAATCTTAAAAAAGGAACTAACAATTCAAGATATTCAAAATGAAATGGAATCTGGAAAGTTAACTTCAAAAGAGCTAGTGATGTATTATCTCTATAGAATCGCAAAGTATGATCAAGACGGACCGAAAATCAATTCAATTTTAGAAATCAATCCAGATGCTATTTTTATTGCAGAAGCGTTAGATCATGAAAGAAAGACAAAGGGTGTAAGGGGTCCGCTACATGGTATACCTGTTTTGGTTAAGGATAATATTGAAACGAATGACTCCATGCATACAAGTGCAGGTACGATTGCTCTAGAACAAAATATAAGTAGTGAAGATGCATTTCTCGTTACTAAACTGCGAGAAGCAGGGGCCGTGATAATAGGAAAAACGAATATGACAGAATTAGCAAATGCAATGTCTTTTAAAATGTGGGCTGGATATAGTGCAAGAGGTGGTCAAACAATTAATCCATACGGAACGGGTAAGGATGGTATGTTTGTTGGGGGCTCAAGTACAGGCTCTGCGATAGCAGTTGCCGCTAACTTTACAGTAGTATCTATTGGGACAGAAACCGATGCTTCTATTTTGAGCCCCGCTGTTCAAAACTCTGTAGTTGGCATTAAACCGACTGTCGGTCTAATTAGTCGTAGAGGAATTATTCCATTCACTTATTCGCAAGATACAGCTGGACCATTTGCTAGAACAGTAACAGATGTCGCTATTTTACTAGGGAGCTTAACTGGAGTGGATGAGAAAGATGTAGCAACTCGTAAAAGTGAAGGTAGGGCATATCAGGATTATACATCTTACCTTGATGCTAATGGTTTAAATGGAGCGAAAATTGGTGTGTTTAACGACGCACCAAAAGATTATTACGAAAATGGTGAGTATGATGAAAAATTGTTTAAAGAAACGATCCGAGTATTACGTAATGAGGGAGCGGCAGTAGTAGAGAATATTGATATTCCTTCTTTTCATAGAGAATGGAGTTGGGGAGTTCCGCTTTATGAACTGAAGCATAGTTTAGATAACTATCTTTCTAAATTACCTTCTACTATTCCGGTACATTCTATTTCGGAGTTAATGGAGTTTAATGCAAACATAGCAGAAAGAGCTTTAAAATATGGACAAACTAAGTTAGAGAGAAGAAAAGATTTTCCTAATACGTTACGAAATCCAGAATATTTAAATGCGAGATTAGAAGATATATATTTTTCTCAAGAACAAGGCATTGATTTTGCATTGGAAAAATATAATCTTGATGCGATACTGTTTCCTTCCTATATAGGTTCTACTATATGTGCGAAAGCGGGTTATCCGTCTATAGCAATACCAGCAGGGTATATGGAAAGCGGGAGACCTTTTGGAATTACGATTGCAAGTACTGCCTTTAGTGAAGGGATATTAATTAAGCTAGCTTACGCTTTTGAACAGGCGACAAAACATAGAAAAATCCCGAACTTGTCATGAACAGAATAAACAAAAAGGACAGGGAATTCCTGTCCTTTTTGCTGTGTTGACTACAGTGATAGATTATTCTACTCTGGTTTATAATATTTTAATAAACTGAAAGATAAACAAGCGGAACATAAAATAAGAATAGAAGCGATTATATAAATTGTACGGACACCGAACATATCAGTAATAATGCCAACGCTAAGCATAGAAAGACCAGAAGTTGTTGAAAGAAGGGCGCCATGTGCTGTATACATTTTTGATAATAAAGAAGGGGCGACACTTGATTGTAAAACTGTCGTTTGAGAAATATCTCTAATTTGATAACATGGTCCCATTAGAACACATAGAAAAAGCGCAATAAATCCGCTGCTCGTCATACCATATAAAAATGTAAGAATGCTAAACATAAGAGAGCCAATCGACATGGATCGTATTAAATTGTTTTGAATATAGGAACTCATTTTCCATGCTAATAGACCACCGATTAACGTACCAACATAATAACTTGTATTAATATATCCCCACCATTCTTCGCTTTTATGAAGAATAGACGTAACATATGCCATTGTAATAGCACCAATCCATATTGTCCCTGCGAAAGTTTCAATTAAGTCCATATATGTAACGGTACGGAGAGAAGGATTTTGAAATAAGAGTTTCCAACCTTCCGATAAAGCAGTACTTTTTGAAGAGGGAGGGTCTGCTATTCGTTCAGTATGTATGGTATGTAATGAAAAGTGTAATGCAATGCATCCAAAAATCATCAACATGTTATTAATCATGAGTGTAGATGTAGCGCCAATGAGAAGAACGATAACACTCGTAAATGAATAAGCGGCGGCTTGCGCAATTTGTGTTGAAAAGGAAAAGATACTATTTACTTTTACTAATTTTTCTTTTGGTGTAAGGCGCGGAAGAATGCTGTATAGTAATGGAGCACTCCATCCACTACATAATGAAATGAAAAAAATAAAAGTTAATAGAGCTATAATATTTGTGGATAAGACCGGAAATAAAATCATTAATAATAGTAAAAAGACTGTTTTTAGCCATTGTAGCGTATATAACAACGTATAAGGTGGAAAACGATTTACTATAAGAGGTGCAGAGATGTTAGCAATTAGATTTGTGATAACTTGTAATAGTGGAAAAAGAGCAGTAATAGTAGCTGATTTAGTTGCTATATAAATATGAGTTGTAATAATCATTACATATACGATGTCAGCAAGAGTAATGCATATTTTGGAACCTAAGTAGTAAGTTAGTGACTGGTTTTTCAATAAGAATACCACCTCTAAAAAATAGTATTTAGTAATTAGAATAATTGTAGTTTAAAAATTAAAATTTTTAAAGAATTTCATTTTTTGTCACTTTTTGAAAGGAATTTTCATGTATAATGAAGAATATATTGATATAGTATTATATTAATAATCATTGTAACAGTGAGTATGTACAATAGCTTGTAGCAAACGCCCAAGTGTAAGAAAGGGCGGATAAACCATTCTTTTCTTCATATACATATAGAAAATGAGAAAGAAAGTGAGGGTTGCATATGGCTGCTTGGGTAATTTGGTTTATAATAGCTGGTATTTTATTTATCGCAGAAATGTTGTCGATTACATTTTACATGCTTTGGCTTGGAATTGGGGCTGTTGTCGGAGGTCTTATTGCTTTGTTTGCTCCTGATGCACTACTGTTACAAGTTACTGTTGGTGCAATTGTAAGTTTAACTTTGACATTCTTTACGAAAAGAATTTCAAAAAACTTTCGAGAAGCAAAAGGTTTTACTGATACAGTAGATATGCTTGTTGGTAAAAAAGGGATTGTTATGCAAGCGATTACAAATGAAGCGAATGGTATTGTAAAGGTGGATGGAGATACTTGGACAGCTATTGCAGATTCTTCAATTGATGCTGGAGAAAAAGTCGTTGTTATAAAGAGGCATAGTACTATATTACAAGTGAAAAAGGAGAGTGAATAAATATGGTAGCATTAACGTTAACGATTATATTCGCACTAATTGTAGTTACATTTATCGCATTAACAATTAAAATTATTCCTCAGCAAAAAGTTGGGGTTGTTGAAAGATTTGGTAAGTTTCAACGTATCATGCACCCTGGGTTAAATATTTTAATACCAATTGTAGATCGTGTCCGTGTATATCATGACTTACGTATTCAACAAACGAATGTACCACCGCAAAAGGTAATTACGAAAGATAATGTTCAAGTAGAAATTGATACAATTATTTTCTATCAAATTGTTGAACCAGAACTTGCGACATATGGTATTTCAAACTATGAATATGGTGTTCGTAATATTACTTCAGCAACGATGCGTCAAATCATCGGTAAAATGGAACTAGATGAAACGTTATCTGGTCGTGAAAAAATTTCAACAGAAATCCGCTTAGCGCTTGATGAAGCAACAGAAAAATGGGGCGTACGTATTGAACGTGTCGAAGTTGTTGATATTAACCCGCCAAAAGATGTGCAAGCATCAATGGAAAAACAAATGAAGGCTGAGCGTAATAAACGTGCGATTATTTTAGAAGCTGAAGCAGCAAAACAAGATAAAGTTCTTCGCGCTGAAGGGGAAAAGCAAAGTAAAATCTTGATGGCTGAAGGGGATAAAGAAGCGCGTATTCGCGAAGCTGAAGGTTTAAAAGAAGCGAAAGAATTAGAAGCGCAAGGGGAAGCAAGAGCAATTGAAGAAATCGCAAAAGCAGAACAAAACCGTATTGAATTGCTTCGTGAAGCGAATATAGATGAACGTATACTTGCTTATAAATCATTTGAATCATTAGAAGAAGTTGCAAAAGGACCAGCAAATAAAGTCTTTATTCCGTCTAATGCAATTGAAACACTTGGTACTCTTGGGGCAATTGGAGAAATATTTAAAGAAAAACAAGCGAAGAAACTACCTTCAAATGATACAGGAAAAGAACAATAAAAGTGAGGAAGAGAAATGGGATACCATTTCTCTTTTTTTGTGCGTATATTCCGAAAAGCTTGTACATATCCATGTATAAAGAAGGTGATGCAGTGAAAAAGTATGCAACTCGAATACATGGGAAGAAACTAATTTCGTTACTCCTTTTATATGCGCTAATAGTAATTATGATAGCGTCGATTCTGACGTCACTTTTACATACAATGAAATCGAATTATGCAAATCAATGGTTTGGAAAAGTATCGATGCAAGGTTTTGTTCAAATGATAGAAAGTGAGAATCGCTATTATGGATTTGATTATTTTAAGCAGAATAAACGAGAGTCAGTTGGGAATTTAATGTTCTCTATTGCGACAGATTTGAAGATTAAAGATTTAAGAACATTTGTCGGTAAAGAAGTACCTGGTATGTCAAAGTATTATTCTAACATTATCGTAGCTGGGGAAGGGACAAACTTGACGAATATCCCAAATGAATCTAGTGTACCGATTGAAGAAGTAACGAAAGAGCGGAAAGTAGCAAAAGATAAAGTTACAGAAGCGGAAAAGAATAATCCGGTTCAGAAAAAGAACGGAGCGAAAAAAGGTGAGAGTGCAGTATATATTTATCATACACATAGCTGGGAATCCTTCTTTCCATTATTACCAGGGGCAACTGATCCATCTAGCCCAGATGTAAATGTGTCCTTACTAGGAAAACGTATGAAGGAACAACTTGAGGGGCAAGGAATTCCAGTAATTCACGATAAAACGAATATGGGTGATTTATTAGCGAGTAAAAAGTGGGTATGGTATCAGTCATATAAAGCGTCTCATGAATATGTAAAAGAAGCATTAGCACAAAATAATAAAATTGCGTTTCCGATTGATATACATCGTGATGACCAGCGTAAGAAAGTAACAACAAAAGTAATTAACGGGAAATCGTATGCAAGATTATATTTTATAATTGGGATGGAAAATGAAAGGCGTGCTGAAAATGAAAAAATTGCAAGAGCAATCAATAGTTATTTAGATGAAAACTACTACGGATTAAGTAGAGGGATTTTTCCAAAGTATAAAAAAGATGGAAATGGCGTTTATAACCAAGATTTATCGAAAAATGCGATGTTAATTGAAGTTGGTGGTGTTGATAATACGTTAGATGAATTATATAACACAATTGATGTGTTAACAGAAGCGTTTAGTAAATATTATTGGAATGATGCGGAAAAAGTGAATGGATGAGGGACGGGAGACCGTTCCTTTTTTATTTTGAAATCTTAAAATGTGATATAATGGAATTTTATGAATGTTAAATAAAGGGAGAGAGAAACATGCAAATACTACTAATACGCCACGGAGAATCAGAAGCTGATATTTTACATGTGCATGAAGGACGAGCTGATTTTGAGTTAACTGAAAAAGGGAGACAACAAGTACAAAAACTTGTACAGAAAGTGAAAAAAGATTTTGCACCAGATTTCATTTGGGCAAGCACATTAAAACGTGCTCGTGAAACGGGTGAAACATTAGCAGAAGTAATTGGTTGTCCAATTCAATTAGAAGAGGAATTAATGGAGTTTAATAATGGAATACAAGCTGGCTTATCATTTGAAGAAGCAAAGAAATATCCAGAACCAAAGTTTCTTCATGACCGTTTTGAAAACGGAGAGTCATTTATTGAGTTTCGAATGAGAATAGAAGGGATTTTTTCTAAAATTGTGACAGAGAATACATATGATCGAATTGCGATTGTTGCCCATGGAGGCGTAATTAATAGTCTATTACGTGCATTTTTCAATATGCCAATTTCAATGGACTACTATTTCAAAATGGGAGATACGGGAATAAGTTTAATTGAAATTGAGGGTGAACAAAAAACGGTGCATTTCATTAATGATACGAATCATTTGGACGGGATGTAAAGACTTATGTACAAAGTTGCATTTTTTGATGTTGACGGTACGCTTTTAAGCGAGATTGATAGAAGTATGCACGAAAGTACAAAAGAAGCGGTACAAAGATTAATAGATAAGGGGATTCACGTAGTTGTTACAACAGGGAGACCATATAGTTTATGCTCACAATTTAAGGGGTTAGGCATAAATACGTATATTTCTGCAAATGGTGCACATATAAAATGTGGGGAAGAAGTTATACATAAATCAGTACTTTCAAGCGAAATCGTTCATGATATTTCAAATTTTGCTGAATTACATGGTCACAGTGTTTCTTACTTTACAGAAGAATTTGCAATGAATGATATTGCCTCCAAAGATGAACGTGTCATACGAGCGTTAAATGAAACTTTAAATTTAGAGCGGTATCCTGACAAAGTTAAAAACTTGTCAGATGAGATGTATTGCATATGTCTGTATGCCGATGAAGCAGAAGCTCAAAAATTCATTGAAAGATATCCAGCACTTACGTTTGACCGTTTTCATGGTTACGTTATAAATGTATTGGAAGATAGTAAAGTATCGAAGCTAACTGCAATTCAAAAAGTATTGGAACATTTAAATATTAGTAAATCAGAAGTCATTGCTTTTGGTGATGGTGGAAATGATATTGAGATGTTGCAGTATGTAGGATTAGGAGTTGCGATGGGAAATGGTGGAGAGGAGTTGAAGAGAAGGGCTGATTTCGTTACAACGAAGGCGAGTGAAGGCGGAATTTCTTATGCCTTAAAGAAGTTACGCATTATTTAAAACTGATAGCTAGTCAGTGTGAAAAATCCTGTTTTAATAATAGGATTTTTTTGTTCAACAATGTGCTTGCAATAAAAGGAAAAATATGAGTATAATGAGAAAGTAATTAGGTAAGCTAATTATTTAACGAGAAAGGAGAGTGAAGATGAATGGATTCAAGAAAAGATTCTCTTCCTTTAGGGATTGAGCCGTACGCAGAGTTAATCAAAAAGACAGCATCAGCGGAAACGGATCCAATCGCAGCAAAACTTGGTTTGTTAATGTTATGGACGTCTGATAATGTTCTTGATGCTGTTGACGTAGATTTAGCTCCACTTGGTATTTCAGAGAGTAAATTAGATTTTTTACTATTGTTTATTTTGCGTGAAATGGAAGCGAATGGGGAAGAAGTGAACATGAGTCCTTCGGATATTGCGAGTCGATTAGGGATTACACGTGCTTCTGTCACTGGCTTATTAGATTGGATGGAGAAACGAGAGTTAATCGTAAGATTCCACCATTCTAAAGATCGAAGAAGATTAAAGGTGAAAATTACTCCGAAAGGAAAAGAACTAGTTACACATTCTTTACCAACTTTTTGGTTATCTTGCGCTTCGTTAGTTGATGGCTTTAATCAAGAAGAGCGTCAAGTTTTAGAAAAGCTATTAAATAAAATGCAAGCAACTATGCAGGTGAAATTAGGAGAAGGTAGGTAAATAAGTTGATTATGAAGATCAACTTATTTATTTGGACATATAATTAGCTTACCTTATTATATGTTTAACTAACTTTTTGCACGGTGATAATTTTTGCTATGTAATTAAAATAAATAAGAGTTAAAGGAATGCTATTTTAGTGATCTAGAGGTTTTAAACTAATAAAAATAAATGGTAATAAGGGAGAGAGTTTATGATGGAAATAGGAAAGGAAGTAAATAGTGAAAAGAATTATACAATAATGACAGCTGTATTATGTTGGTCGGGTATGGTAGTTATGTCTAGCCTATATGTAACAATACCTTTAATCTCTCTATTTTCAAACATTTTTAATACGTCATTAACACACTCGGCAGCTACAGGAAGTATATTTTCTGTTGGCTTTGCTATAGGGTGTTTGTTATTTGGGGCAATCTCTGATAAATATGGACGAAAAAAAGTGATTTTTATTGGATTGCTTGCACTGTCGATAGTTTCTTTTTGCTTAGGGTTTGTAGATAGTTTATTTTGGCTTGTTATTTTTAGAGGTATACAGGGGATAGCCGCAGCTACATTTTCTCCAGTAGCGTTAGCCTACGTTGTAGAAATGTTCCCAGTAGAAAAAAGGGTTACAACAATAGGGTTTGTTAGTACCGGTTTTTTAGTAGCTGGAATTGTAGGGCAGGTAATAAGTACTGCTGTTAGTCAGCATTTTGGATGGCATATGGTTTTCTTTCTTCTTAGCATTGTCTATATAAGTACTGCTATATGGGTTTATTATTCTCTTCCGAAAGGAGAGACGTCTCAATCCTATACTGATATTTTGGGACCAATTAAACAGATGGGTAAAGTTTTTACAAATAAAAGCTTAGTATTAAGCTATATAATTGCATTCGTTTTATTAATGGCTTTTGTTAATATGTATACTGTTTTAGGGAATTATTTGAGCTCTCCTACTTACAATTTAACTGCGGAACAAATCCTTTATTTTCGCTTAGCAGGGCTGTTTGGTATGTTGCTGTCACCACTTGCAGGTCGTTTAACAAAGAGGTTTGAAATAAGGAAAGTTCTTCAAGGAGGATTGTTGATTGCTATTTTTAGTCTAAGTTCAATGGGCTTTGTTTCGTATCTATTTCTACTTGTAATGATGAGTGTCTGTTTTGTAATAGGTATTGCTATATCCGTTCCGTCTTTAGTTTCTCTTGTAGGTCAATTAGGAGGGAAAGCAAGGGGAATAGCGGTATCTATTTATACTTTTATTTTATTTTTAGGTACTAGTATAGGGCCTATCATTTCTATTTATCTTATGAAAATAGGAGGTTATGCTCAAACATTTATTTTATTAGGAATGATACTTTTTATTGGTTTTGTAGCTTCTCTATTTATAATTAATGAATGAGTGGAAAATCACTCAAATAAAGGAATGCGAGGATCTTTCATATGCTCGCATAATAAAATATGAATTTGTCCACGATGATGATAAAAGTGTGCAACGATTTCAAGTAACCATTCAAAGCGCGAATAAGAAATCCCCCAATAGGCAGTCATAACTTCTGCTAATTCTATTTGGGAGTAGGAAAGAAATGTTTTAGAGAGAAGGTTGTATCCTTCAATCATCGTTTGTTGCATGTGAGCAACTGTTACGGGCGTATGTTCTATATAAAAGGTATGTAATTCTTTTTCTGAAATACCATTTAAAATGAGTAAATCAGCATGACAAATAAGAGAAAGATGTGCATACATTTCAAATAATGATCGTTTTGAGTGAATCGGTTGTATTTTTAAATCGTTTTCACTATATTGGTTAAGCATATCAATAGAAGTATCAATAGCAACTTTTAGTTGATGTAATGCAGATTGAACAAACATTGTAATTCTCCTCGTCTCCGTATATAATAGTTTCTTGAGGATATTATATCATACTCAAAATTCCGAAAATTCTAGTAGTTTGACTAGCATAATGAAAAGTATTATATTGTAAAAGGTCATATGAAACGTGAAATAGAATGGAATGCAATTATTGAGTTAGGAGTTAGACCAATGAGTTTGAAATATGGAAGAGATACAATTGTAGAAATTGACTTAAATGCTGTAAAACATAATGTAAACGAATTAAAAAAACATGTAAATGATGAAAAAATTAAGATGATGGCTGCTGTAAAAGCGAATGGGTATGGCCATGGGGCAGTTGAAGTTGCCAAAGCTGCAATTGAAGCAGGAATAAATCAACTTGCAGTTGCATTTGTAGATGAAGCGATAGAATTAAGAGAAGCAGGAATTACTGTGCCGATTTTAATTTTAGGATACACACCAGTTGCGGCTGTAGAAGATGTAATTCAATATGACGTTATGATGACTGTTTATAGAGTAGAAGATTTACATGGTATAAATGAAATTGCAAACCGTCTTCAAAAGAAAGTACAAATTCAAGTGAAAATTGATACAGGAATGAGTCGTATCGGTTTACAAGAAGAAGAGGTTAAACCATTTTTAGAAGAATTAAACCGTATGGAGTATGTAGAGGTAGTAGGGATATTTACGCATTACTCTACGGCAGATGAAATCGATAAATCATATACGAATATGCAAACAAGTTTATTTGAAAAAGCTGTTAATACAGCGAGAGAATTAGGAATTCAAATACCATATATTCATAGTTCAAATAGTGCAGGATCAATGGAATTAAGTAACACATTTCAAAATATGGTACGCGTTGGAATAGGAGTATACGGTATGTATCCGTCAAAAGAAGTGGATCATACAATCGTTTCTTTACAGCCTGCGTTGTCGTTAAAATCAAAAGTAGCTCATATTAAACATGCGAAGAAGAATCGCGGTGTAAGTTATGGGAATACGTATGTAACAACTGGTGAAGAATGGATTGCGACTGTACCAATTGGTTATGCTGATGGTTATAATCGTCAATTATCTAATAAAGGCTATGCGTTAATTAACGGGATTCGAGTACCTGTTATCGGCCGTGTTTGTATGGATCAGTTAATGCTGGATGTTTCAAAAGCGATGCCAGTACAAGTAGGAGACGAAGTAGTATTCTACGGTAAACAAGGTGAAGAAAATATCGCAGTAGAAGAAATAGCGGATATGTTAGGTACAATAAACTATGAAGTTACATGTATGCTAGATAGAAGAATTCCGCGTGTCTATAAAGAAAATGACGAAACAACTGCAGTTGTAAATATATTAAGAAAAAACTGAATCATTTCGATTCAGTTTTTTTATTTTTGGCAAGTGAAAAATGCTCTATTTGTACCGTGGAATTGAATGTTCTTAAAACCTACGGATTCCAATGAAGAAATTATTTCTTCATTGGAATAACAAGCTTCTTCAAAAGAAAAGTCACTTCTTGTCCAATTATTATCTATGTCATGGTGAAATAGTATAAAGTTCATTTCTGCTTTTTTATTTTCATTATTATATGTAGAATCAATCGTACAAACATATTCTTTCTCTGAAATATGAAATGAAGCAATCCAGTTTTTAAGAAATCCTTTTTCCATATTCATATCAAATGCGAATATACCCTCGTTATGTAATACGGAGTAAACTTTCTGAAACACACTTTTTAGTTCATCTAAATTCATAATATGGTTTAAACTATCACCGGCAGAGATGACGTAGTGGAATTGCTCATTTATATTGAAATAGCGAGCGTCATCGACGATAAAGGTTGCATCTGGCGCATTTTTACGTGCATACTCAATCATTTGAGTAGAACCATCTATACCAGTTACTACAAAATTATGATCAAGTAGTTTCCTAGTAAGATGACCAGTCCCGCAACAAAGATCTAAAATATGAGAACGTGGTTGTGCATATTGTAAAACGAGTTGTTCAAAAGCTGGATAGGAGTGTTCAGAAAAATGTCCCCAATGTTTATTATAAATAGATGCGAAAATATCATAATTAGAATAAATAAGTTTTTTAGACATAAATATTCTCCTTGCTATTCATTAAATTATAATAATCATGCTTCATCATAATTTCAAAACCGCATTGTGTATAAAGCTTCAAAGCATTGTTATTCTTTGTTTCAACTTGTAATTCAATTGTTGTAGCACCATTTGTGAAGAGCTTATGTGTCATATAGTTTAAAATAGCTTTACCGTAGCCTTTACCTTGATAGGAAGGGTGGACAGCGAATCCTGATAATATAGTAGAATGATCTTGCTCAGTAACTGTAATCGTTCCTATCATTTTTTTATCGACAAGAGCACTGTAAACTTTATGAGAAGGTGAAGTCATCATTTTTTGTAACCATGTAGCCGTATTTTCTACTGAATCACCAAAAGCTTTACTAGAAATTTCAATAAGATCAAGAAGTGATTCTGAAGTTGCAAGAGTAAGCTGTATATTATTATCTGTTGTTTTTTGAAGTTCGTTTGTCTTGAACTCCATACTATATTCACTATATAAATATGGTAACTTCATATGTTTTACAAATTCATTCCCAGAAATAGAATCCCCATTGATAATAAGAAGAGCTTCATCTGTCTCTCTATTTTGTATTTCTTTCATTGCAGTTTGTAAAAGGATAGTTCCGAAACGTTGTTTTCTAAAATGAGGATGTACAAAGCCTATTAGTTCAAGCTTTGTTGGTCTTTCAAAATCATACATATTTAAAGCGCCAATTAATTGAGTGCCGTTATAAAGAAGAAAATCGTTTATATAATCTTCATTTCGATTTTTTAAAAAGTTGATATGTAAATCTGAAGAGTAATCAAGGTTGTCTTGTTGCCCACAAATATAAGCCAAATCCTTCATTTGCTGTATTTCACTTTCTGTTACAGAACGCTTTTTCCGAATATCCATTGTATAATCCCTCTCATTCGTATTTAAAAATAGGATGGGTGACTTAACCATTTCTTTAATTCCACATTACCTTGCACAGATAACAGTCGGTATAAATAACGATAAGGCTGTCTATATTCTTCTAAGTGAGGAATAGACATAATTGTTTCGTAACCACTTTGAAAGGCATGTGCTTCTTTTTCGGTAAGTACATATTCTAGTCCGATAAAATCAAGCTCTCGCGGAGCAACAGCGTAAGCTTCAGTATCTACTAAACCCGTAATAGTTGTACCGTCAGATAAAAATTGAGTAGGATCCATATCAATTAAGACGAGTGTAGATTCCTTTGGTACGGACAGGGAAGAAAGTTGTGATTCAAAGGTAGGGAATGCATTTTGTATGCTTTCATCATCAGAATAAAACATATTCACAAGCTCTTTACTTACGTTTAAAATATGTGATTGGAATTCATCTAGTGGAACTTGGAACGTGCCTGACGGATTTCCTATGAAATCGGCTTTAAATTTATGTATTTCTGCAAGTCCTTTTCCTAGGCTGAATAAAATAGAATCTGGTTGCTCGATAAAAGATTGAACTGTGTTACCTACTAACTTTTCAACCACCACAAATTCACGGCCATTTAAAACATGTTTTTCTAATATTGTTGGGATAGGAAGATTCGTATGTTCTTGCAGCAATGTATGTACCGTTTCTAAATGATGGACGTTCCTTGGATCAATTCCAAATAAATTTTTACATCCCCACCAAAAATCATTATTTGGTTCTTCATTCATTTTAGAAGCACGAACGATAACTTCTGTATCTTCTGTTTGAACGAGAAAAACATCACTTGCATGATCTTCATAACCTGGGTGCAAGGCTTGAACGGATAGAATAGGTGAATTGAATAGTTGTTGTAACATGAAAAGACCTCTTTTTCTGTAAATTCTATAAATTTATTATATAACAGGTGATGTGTTATGGGGATAAAGATAAAAAATTGAAATCATAGTTACATTTATAGTGAGAACTTATTAAAAATATTATATTTCTCCATTTTTGTGTGAATTGTCAAAAAAAACAGAGTGATAGTATTTGAATGTAAAGCTCGTATCTTTAAAGCTATGAAGAGTAAAAGTAGAATTAAGCATTCGTTTATAAGATTGTGAATCATAATAATGTAGACTATTGAAAATATTTCTCAATAATAAAATGAAGAGAAAAGCATGAAGAAGTAGAATGCATTCATTTATAATAGATTTAAATTAATTAATATAATTAATTGTTAATTTTATTATATTAAATGGATAGGAGAGAATATTATGGCAAATGTACTCGTAATAAATTTCCCTGGGGAAGGTCATATTAATCCGACTTTAGCTATTGTAAGTGAGTTAATTCAGCGAGGGGAAACAGTTGTTTCTTATTGTATTGAAGATTATAGAAAGAAGGTTGAAGCAACAGGTGCGGAATTCCGAGTGTTTGAGAATTTTCTCTCTCAAATTAATATTATGGAACGAGTAAATGAAGGTGGGAGCCCTTTGACGATGCTATCTCATATGATTGAAGCATCAGAGCGTATTGTTACTCAAATTGTAGAGGAAACAAAAGAGGAAAAATACGATTATTTAATATATGATAATCATTTTCCAGTAGGACGTATTATAGCGAATATTTTACAATTACCAAGCGTTTCATCTTGTACAACGTTTGCTGTTAATCAGTACATTAATTTTCATGATGGGCAAGAATCGAGACAAGTAGATGAAATGAATCCATTATATCAATCTTGTTTAGCGGGAATGGAAAGATGGAATAAGCAGTATGGAATGAAATGTACTAGTATGTATGATATTATGAACCATCCTGGTGATATTACGATTGTATATACTTCAAAAGAATATCAGCCGCGTTCAGATGTATTTGATGAATCGTATAAATTTGTAGGTCCATCAATTGCTACTCGAAAAGAAGTGGGGAGTTTTCCTACTGAAGATTTAAAAAATGAAAAAGTAATTTTCATTTCTATGGGAACAGTTTTTAATGAGCAACCTGCTCTGTATGAAAAGTGTTTTGAAGCGTTTAAAGATGTAGATGCGACAGTCGTATTAGTCGTTGGTAAGAAGATAAATATAAGTCAATTTGAAAATATCCCGAAAAACTTTAAGTTGTATAATTATGTCCCGCAATTAGAAGTTTTACAGCATGCTGATGTATTCGTGACACATGGTGGTATGAATAGTTCGAGTGAAGCGTTATATTACGGTGTTCCATTAGTTGTAATTCCGGTAACAGGAGATCAGCCATTCGTTGCAAAACGATTGACTGAAGTAGGGGCAGGCATAAGACTTAATCGTAATGAGTTAACTTCTGAATTGTTATGTGAGACTGTAAAGAAAGTAATGGATGATGTGACGTTTAAGGAAAATAGTCGTAAAGTGGGAGAGTCGCTTAGAAATGCTGGTGGATATCAAAGGGCAGTTGAGGAAATACTTGAATTAAAAATGAAGCCGTACGTAAAGATTAAATAGATGTTAAAAACACACTTACTTTTAATTGGTAAGTGTGTTTCTAGTATTACGCGCTAAATGTGTTACATAAAAATAGCGATAAAGGTGAAACTTTTGTGTATATAAACTGATATCTTTGTCTTAGCAGAAAAATTACGTTAAAATAATACTAAGAAAATATATAAGCTTTGGGGGTAATGAATGAAGAAAGTATTTGAATACGTATTATTAACAATTGGCTCAATTATAGTAGCAGGTTCATTAGAGCTTATTTTAGCACCTAATGGATTAGTAGATGGCGGGGTAACGGCTATTGCTATTATGGCAAATAAAGTTGCAGGATTGCCGCTTTATGGCGTTTTCTTAGGAATTAATATCCCAATTTTATTATTTACTGCAAAAGTAATGGGAAAGAAATTTTTTATCCGTACATCTTATGCGAATGTAGTTACAACACTCGGATTAATTTATTTAAAACCATTTCCAGCAATTACGACTTCTGAGTTATTAATTGTACTTTATGGTGGAGTGCTGTTCGGAATTGGTGTTGGGATTGTTGTTAAAATGGGTGGAGCAATTGACGGTTCGGAAATGTTAGCAGTTTGGATGAATAAACACTTTAATGTACCAATTAGTACATTTTTACTTGCAGTAAATGCAGTTATTTTCATCTTTGTTGCAATTTTATTTTCAATCGAACAAGCGATGTTCTCATTAGCAATTTTCTATATTGTTACGAAGATGATTGATTTTATATTAGATGGTATTAATCAAGGTAAGAGCGTTATGATTATTTCTGGTAAGAATAAAGAAATAGGCGATTTACTTATGAAAGAATTGCAACTATCTGTTACGTATCTACATGGAGAAGGTGGTTTTTTAGGGGAGCATAAGAGAATCATTTATTGCATTACAAACCGATTCATTTATCCGAAAATGAAAGATCTCGTTCTCTCTGTAGATCCAACCGCTATAATTGAAGCTTCCTATTCAACAGAAACGACTGGTGTGAAACGTCCGGGAAGGAAAGCTAGGTCAGGTGAGTAACTAGAAGAAGGCTGTCCAAAAAGTTATTTTGGAACAACCTTCTTTTTTATTTTGTTGAATTGTTAGTATGTTACAAGTTAAACCCACTGTTAACAAGTTTCCTTGCAACTAGGGAACCAAGCGTCTTTCAATAATGTAGCCAACGTCTCAATTTTATTTTCCGGAATACTACCAAAACCGAGTAATACATATGATTCCTTGCGTAAATCATTCATGAAATCATATGGAGAAAGTGGGTATAATTTAACGCTTTGTTTTTTAGCGGATTCAATCAGTTCATTTTCATTCATACTGTTATGTACACATAAAACAATATGAAGTCCGGACTGTTCGCCAAGAATTTGAACATTAGCCCCCATTTCTTTCATAATGGATTTTACTAACGCATGATGTTTTCTTTTATATAGTGTACGACTCTGATTAAGGTGACGTTCCCAATTCCCGCTTTGTATAAAGTTAGCAAAAGCAAGTTGTTGTATTGTAGCCACTGTTTGTTTAAAAATTCCATACAGTTCTTGATATATTTTTAAAAGATGTGGTGGTAAAACAACATATCCCATTCGTAAAGAAGGTAAAAAAGATTTTGAGAAAGTCCCCATATAAATAACGCGTTCATTTGAATCAAGACTTTGTAAAGAAGGAATCGGCTTACCAGCGTAGCGAAACTCTCCGTCATAGTCATCTTCAATAATGTATCCATTGCAATCATTAGCCCACTTTAACAATTCTAACCTTCTAGGTAAAGGCATAATAATCCCAAGTGGAAATTGGTGTGATGGTGTAACGTATGCGACATTGGCATTTGTATTGTATAAGCTAGAAATATTAATCCCTTTTTCATCCAATGGTATGGGATGGATTTGTCTATCACAGCTTTTAATGATTGCGTGTATACGGTGAAATCCAGGGTTTTCAATGCCGTATTCTTTTGTAGGGCCAAGCAGTTGAAGTAGTAACCAGAGAAGTGGCTGCGTTCCGGCACCGATCACAATTTGATCAGGTGAAGAATGTACACCGCGAGAATGATATAAATATGTTGATATATGCTCTCGAAGAGCGAATTCACCTTGAGGGTCTTCTTTGGCAAATAGTGCATTTTCGTATGTAAGTATGGATTCTTGTAATGCCCGTTTCCAATTTGTAATCGGAAATTTATTTTGATCAATAAGCCCTTGGCTACAATCGTATTCGAATTTTTCGTCTATCAAATTGCTCGTCTTCTTTGCTGCATTTCGTTTTTTATTTGGGATAACGTCAATATCGAAATTTGCTACAAAAATACCACGTTTCGGTTTACTTTCTACATAACCTTCAGCTAATAATTGTTGATAAGCTGATTCAACAGTAATGCGGCTAATATTAAGTTGTGATGCTAAATTTCTGTGTGAGGGTAGACGTGTGCCAACAGAAATAGTCCCTTGTATAATTTCAGCTTTTATATATTCGTAAATTTGCAAGTAAATAGGTGTGTTACTTTGTAATTGCAATGGGATAGTAAAATCCATATAAAACTCTCCTTTAAAACTGACCTTATAAAAAATACTTAAACTGCCACTTAAGTAAAGGGCAGTCACTTTCTATAATAATGATATAACATTTAGAAAATTAAATAAATAGTTAAGGGAGAGTTAAAAATGAATGTTAAAGAAGTAGTAACAGAAGAGCAATTACATGAAGTATTACCTGTTTTACAGCAATTACGAACACAACTTTCAAAAGAGGAAACAGGCACTTTATTTCGAAATATGAAAGAAGAAAATTATAAACTATTCTCGCTGCGTAATGAAGATGATGAAGTTGTTAGCCTTGCAGGTGTAGCGATTTGTACGAACTTTTATAATAAGAAGCACGTTTTCGTATATGACCTTGTAACGGCAGACGCACATCGTTCAAAAGGACATGGAAATGTATTACTTTCGTATATAGAGAACTGGGGAAAGGAAAACGGATGTGAGTCTATCACCCTCACGTCAGCATTTTCAAGAATTGATGCTCATCGTTTTTATGAAAGAGAAGGGTATGATAAGGTGAGTTATTCTTTTCATAAAGAATTATAAATAAGAAGAAGAAGCTGTCTCGAAAAGTTGGGAACAGCTTCTTCTTATTATTATTTCTCAAGTTATTATTGAACCGTAAATAGGTTGTAAGTTATGGTATATGTATTTGAAAAGGTTATATAGTGTTATTGTATCGAATTGTTTTAAGTAATAATAAAGAGAATGATTGGAGCGCTTATACTTGAAAAAAATAAAGAAACTATCAATCCCTAATGATGCTAGAGTTATTGTCATATCGGATATTCATGGAGAATTAAATCTTTTAAAAGAAGCACTACATAAAGTTAACTTTAAAGATGAAGATTATTTAATTATTAATGGAGATCTTTGCGAGAAAGGACGAGATAGCGTAGGTGTAGTAAACTACGTTATGAATCTTGTAAAGAACAATTCAAAGGTTCACGTTGTTGAAGGGAATTGTGAAGTTTTAGTTGATGCTCTTCTAAATGAAAATCCTCGTCTTATTAATTATTTATGTACGAGGAAGCATTCAATTTTTAATGAATGGCTAGAGCAATTGGATTTTTCAGTTCATGAAGGTACTTCAATTCGTGAAGTGAAAGAAGCATTGCTAAGTGAATTTTCACAAGAACTATATTGGCTAACGGAGTTGCCAACAGCGATTGAAACAGAAGATTATATTTTTGTGCATGCAGGGCTAGAAGATAGAGTAGATTGGAAAGAAACAGAGCGCAAAAATGCGATAGCAATGCCGGATTTTTTTTATAAATCACATAAAGCAAATAAGTATGTAATAGTTGGTCATTGGCCAGTCGTGAACTATTCTGAAGAAGCACCGTCTAACAATCCAGTTATTGATGAGGAGAAAAAAATTATTGCAATTGATGGAGGAAATGCAATTAAAGAAGCAGGACAATTAAATGCATTTATTATTCAGAGGAAACAAACGGGCGATACATTTTCTTATACATATGTAGACTATTTCCCACAGTATGAAGTAATAGCGGATTTTAATGCGAATTCAGAAATGCAGGGCGGAGTGACATATCCGTATTATTACATAGAGCCTATCGAGAAGATGCAAGATTACACCGTATGTAAGCAAAAGGAAACGAATAATTTGCTCACTGTAAAAAATGAATATATGAAACAACTTGAGTCAGGTGAATATACAGTGAAAACCGATATTTCTTGTGCGCAAATAAGCGTTAGGAAGGGAGATATCGTTTCTCTCATTGATGATAGCTGTTCAGGATATGATTTAATTAAAAAAGATGGCGTAGAGGGTTGGATAGAGAAAGGGATTTTGCTTGAGGTGAATAAAAAGGGAAATAATATATTGAGCTGAAATAGGAGGGGATAACCTCCTATTTTTTATTACCTATTTTACAATCACATATTTCAATTAACCTTTTAAATTAGTGGACTGCTTGCTGTCTTTAATAAGTAAATAAATCGTAGTCGGCAGAATGATAAGCGTCATTCCTAAAAGAATTGCTAGTATGCCATAACCTCTATAGGGAGCAGAAACGATAAAAGGAAGTATCGCTAAAAAAATCCCTGCTATCATCATTGAAATACTACTAATATTTGAAGCTCTTTTTTCAAGGTGCTTATCATTCCAGTCTAATGAAACGGTTGATTTAGTCGTATCAATTTTGGAACTGAAATAACCTATTAATATAAATAAAAGCCCTAATGCTAAAAATATGAAATGATCAAGAGGGAGTGAAAAGCCAAGAGCAATGAGGGCGATGACAATATCGACAAAAAATAAGAATAGTAATATTGTGTTGCCGATCCAATGGAGAAATTTCTGGTTACTCGCTGCTTTAGATAAAGCTAAAAATATAAAGAATAAGAAGGAATATATAATTATATTTACGATTACAAAAGTGCTTTTATCCATTGTTGATGTAGGCGTTCCATTGAAGTCCCATTTCGTAACAATATTTGATGGTAAGAAGAAATATAGAATAATATTTGTGGTAACAATAGTGAGAAATAAAGCAATACTAAATCGATTATTCACTGAATCACCAGCTTTCTAAATCAATAATTAGTATCTAATAACAAAATTATACAATATAATATATGATATTAGTTTTGATTTTTCTGAAAAAACATTATAATTATATATGAAATAAAGAGGAATGCAGGAGGGAATTATGCAAAACGTTGTATTAAAGGGGAAGAAAGTTACAATTCGTACAATAGAAGAATCGGATATAAAAACATTATGGAATATCATATTTAAAGAAGAAAGCCCAGAATGGAAGAAATGGGATGCGCCATATTTCCCGTTCTCAATGCAAGAATACTCTTCCTATAAAGAGAAGATGCAAAATCGTTTGAAAGAAGAACCACTGTCAAATTTAATTATAGAAAATAACGGTCAAATCATTGGGACAGTCGGGTTTTATTGGGAATATAAAATGACGCGTTGGTTAGAGATGGGAGTTGTGATTTATGAGCCAACATACTGGAATGGTGGATATGGTACAGAAGCATTGAAATTATATAGAGATTTGCTATTTGAAAAAATGGAGATTGGTAGAGTAGGAATCACGACTTGGTCTGGCAATGAACGAATGATGAAAGTAGCAGAGAAAATAGGAATGAGCTTAGAAGGTAGAATGCGAAAGTGTCGTTATTATAACGGAACATACTATGATTCTATTCGAATGGGCATGATTCGTGAAGAATGGGAAGCGCTATGTGTAACGAAGGGGTGAGAAAGATTGTACGCTATCATTGCTACATTTGATCGTGTGTTTACTAATAAAATTACAGAATTACAAAATAAATTAACAAATGTAATTGGAACAAATCAATTAGCTGGAGTAGAACCTCATATAACGATTGCGGATTATAATGAGTTGGATGTTAATTTGTAGCTATTCAAGAAAACATGTCTGCAGTCACTTTTCCTTCTGTTGGAACTTTTCCTACTAACGGTACGGTTTTTCTAGCGCCGACTGTTACCGATGATTTATTGAGACTTCATCATTTTTATCATGATCATTTCAAAACTTTTCATGATAATTCAAATTCATATTATGTACCAGGAAAATGGGTTCCGCATTGTACGATTGCGAATCATTTGAATTCAACTCATTTTTTAAGTGTGATGGAGTATATATATGAGAATTTTGATGTTACAACAGCTTCGATTGAAAAGTTAAAATTAATTAAGGTCAATTATGAAAATGGTTCTGCCGTTTCTTCTAGTATATTAGCAGAATATAATTTAAAGAGAATGGAGACATCGAGATGACATATATAATTAGAGAAATGAAGCAAGAAGATATTCAGGCTGTACAATCAGTAGCGAAAATAGCTTGGCATGATACATATGAAGGCATTATCCCGAGAGAGATTCAAGATAGTTTTTTAGACGAGGCATATTCTGATGAAAAAATGAAATATCGCCTTAAAAATACACATTTATTCGTTGCGGAAGAAGAGGGAGAAGTAATAGGATTTGCGAACTTTTCACCTGTTAGACTACAAAACGAAGCAGAATTAGGGGCAATTTATTTGTTACCAGATCAGCAAGGAAAAGGGATCGGAAGTGCTTTATTACAAAGAGGGATTAAGGCATTAAATGGGATACGGAAATTGTACATACATGTAGAAGCTGCAAATGAAAAAGGAAAACGCTTTTATGAAGCGAAAGGTTTTGCTGAATTAGAGCAATTTGAAGAAGACTTTGAAGGACATATGATGCAGACAGTAAGGATGGTTTTATACGTATAAGGAGGACTAGTAATGAAAACTTTTGATTTTAGTGAAAAAGTAGGAAAGCACTTATCAGTATTTCAATCTAATTTCATCATGTCGAAAATAGTAAACCATCAAGGAAATGTACATATCGGTGCTATGCATTTACAAGCCAATGGAATAATCGGATGTCATGAAGCAGTTGTATCTCAACTGCTTCTTATTGTGGACGGAGTAGGATATGTGTGTGGGGCAAATAAGGAAAAGGTAAAGATAGAGGCGGGACAAGCTGTGTTTTGGGAGAAGGGAGAGCTTCATGAAACAAGTACAGAACAAGGATTAACGGCAATTGTTATGGAAGCGGAGAATCTTGAACAAGGGATAGTAATGCCTATTATTCAAGGGGAGTTGTGAAAAATGATAATTAAGGCGAATCAAGAAGATACCAATGAAATATTAAAATATGCGGCTCAATCGCTTTTTGAAGGGACGAGAGGGAATTGTCAATTAAGTACCGAGAAAGCGATTGAAATTACAAAGCCGATTGTAGAAAAAGGAGCATACTATTTAATCATTAAAGAAGAAAATAAAGTAATGGGATGGATATTAATAGGGGAAAATACAGACTATTTTTCTCGTGAAAAACTTGGATTTATATATGAATTGTACGTTTTCCCAGAATATCGCGGGAGAGGATTATCGCGAGAACTGATGGAAGCTGGTATTAAGGAATTAAAGGAGAAGTATTCAGAAATTAGGTTGAATGTATTTGCTGGGAATTTTGCAAAAGAGATGTACGAAGAGTTTGGGTTTGTTGAAAGGCAGGTAATTATGACTTTGAAGTGAGTATTATAGTCGGAATGGGAGAAGAGAAAATAATGATTTAGTGGCTACTTTATCGCTGGAATTTAAAGCCAATAAGTCCTTATAAATATATAAAATAGATGGTTTGCCTTTATTTTATAGTAGATTGATAGAGTATGCTTAAAAAATAAATAAATTACTATTATACAATATATCGTTATTATAGTAAAAGATAAATTTTGGAAAAATATCATTTTTTTGTTTAGAAATTTTTAAATTATTGATATAATCAATTTGTAGAATTGATTATTGGTTAATTTTACTATTTTTAAATTTTAAGGGGGATTTAATAATGGCAGGACAAATTCGTATGTCACCAGAGGAACTTAAATCGAAAGCTACTCGATATGGACAAGGTGCAAATCAAATTGAGGACATTTTACGTCAACTACAAAACTTACAAAATGAATTAAGAGGAGAATGGGAAGGTCGTGCTTTCGAAGGTTTTGACCAACAGTTCAATCAATTAAAGCCAAAAGTACAAAACTTCGCACAGTTATTACAAGAAATTAATATGCAGCTTAATAAAACTGCAGAAGCTGTTGCTAGACATGACGAAGATCTTTCTCGTAATTTCGGTCTACAATAAGACAGATAAAAAGAAATATATAATTTAGCCATGCAACCATACGTTGTATGGCTAAATTACTTTAAAACTAGAGTAAGATACGAAGTCTTTCATAAGATAGACTCGCAGTCGCAGGAGTGATAAGTTGTGAAAAAGTTCAAATGGAGCATCTTGTTGTTTATTATTTTAGCTCTTGTACTATCAACAGGGGTCTCCTATTTAGCATTAAATCAAAATGTTAAGAAAGCTAATGAGAATACTACACCAAAAATGACAGTTGCGTTGGTAAATGAAGATCAGGGCACTGTTTTTGAGGGCAATAAAATAGCGTTTGGAGATCAATTTGTTAAAAATGTAAATAAAAATACGAAACAAGAATGGTACGTAGTTAGTCGCGGGGTAGCAGAAAATGGATTGAAAAATAATAATTACAATATGATGATTGTTATTCCAAATGATTTTTCTAGGAAAGCAGTTGCGATTGATTCAGAGATTCCGGAGAAATTAACGTTAAACTACAAAGTAAATGCAACTGGGAATAAGGATTTGAAAGCTGAGGCAGAAAATACAGCTTCTGTTATTTTAGAAGATTTCAATAAGCAAATAATCGACGTTTATTTTGCGAGTATTATCGGTAAGCTACAAGGTGCACAAGATAATATAGGTAAAATAATTGAAAAAGGAAACGTTCAAACAACTATGTATAAAAAAGATATACATAGTCCGTTAGCAAATTACACAAATCAATTTAAAACAGTACAAGATTATACAGGTGTTTCTGTTAATAGTTTCAAAGGATTTCAGGATGTTTTAAAAGGTTTCGGTCAAGCGTTAGATGAAGGGAATAAATCTAACAGTACGTACTTAGATGGTTTTAATAACTTTCAAAAAATGCAAACTGATAACAATTTGTTAGCGAATAATTTCACAAATCAATTCAATCAATATATGAATGATATGAATACAGGCGATGCTTTAAAGCAATTAAGTGCATTGGAATCAGCTAATAAAAGTATTTCAAATCAATTTACGTTTTCAGAGAAAGAACCAAATATTTTAACTGATGCTTCAGCAGTTCAAAAATATTTAGCAGATGTAAAAAAACAAGTATCTGAATATGATACAGAACTTGCTGGAAAGTTAGAAAGTGATATTCAAGAGACGGTAATTAAGAAGTTAAAGCAATCTATGTCGAATGATGGAAAGCAAGAAATCTTCATAAATACATTAATGAAACAACCAGATGCTCGAATAAAGAAACAAATCGAGAATTTAATTGCGAAATTACCTAGTTTAAACATGGAAGAAATCGGTCAAAGTGATTTACCAGATGCAACGAAATTACAACTGCAAAATGTAATTCAATTTACAAAAAAATATAATAAAGAAAATAATTTTTATTATGATCCTGTAAATAAAATATCTTTAGGAAACGCAATTAAAGAAGTGAAGGATAGACTTTATACAGAGAGAATTACATTTAGTGATACTGCGAAAGTAATTAAAATGGAATCGCCGCAAATTTTGAAGATAAAGATTCCAGAAGAATTTAAATTAGATGGAAGTACAGAAGCTTTATATATTGATGATGTGGATCGTACAAGTGACTTTCTACAAAGCGAAGCAGGAGAAATTACAATAGCTCCTCGTAATGAAGGGGATATAAAGATTGATCTGCATGTGAAGTTAAAAGATCCAAACATCAATATAGATGTTTTCTCTCCTGTAATGTGGCAATGGGAATTGAGTGGGACTCATACAAAAGAAACTAGTCCTGAGAAAGAAGAACCTAATAAAGAAGATAAAGGAACACAAACGGAAAATAGCAAGGTGGAAAATGTGGTTCATAAATCACAGTATGGCATAATGCCGTTAGTACACAATGCTAAAAAACCTATTATCAAAAAAATGGAAAACACAACAGGCAATAATGAAGGAAGCCAAGGAGGCGGAACAGGGAAAGATAACGGAACGGGAGGAAACCCAGGAGGCGGAACGGGAACAGATAACGGAAC
>NZ_JAKUFY010000060.1:0-32026 GCF_022663675.1 Bacillus cereus group sp. BfR-BA-01355 | reverse complement strand
CTTAAATTCTATATCATAAGTTACTCTAATTTTGCCCATAGAAAAATCCCCTCCATAGTAAACAGATTAATGTGCTTTCTTTTTACTGTCTACTATAAGGGGATCATATCAAACCGAAGTGTCTTTTTTTATTTTAGTGATACCCTTTAGCAGAGTCTTTATGAATTTTATTTTTAAAGATACTGTAGCTCCAAAGCTGATATCCAATAACGATTGGTACCATGACCATTGCAACGAAGAACATAATCTTTAAGTTTAATTGACTACCAGCTGCGTTGTATAACGTTGTACTGTATGCATCGTTAATACGAGATGGTAACATTCTTGGGAACATACCTGCAAAGCCAGTTGTCATAAACATTGCGATTGTTAGGCAAACGAATGTGAATGCAAGGCCAATTTTATGTTTGTACACCATAATAAGTGCGAGTACACTCATTAACATTGCAAGTACTGGAAGAATGAATAGTACCGGATATTCCGTAAAGTTTTGGAACAAGTTTGTCCGATTAGCAGTTGCTACATAGAAGATAGCTAAAATAATAGCTGCTGCCATTGAAAACGGTCTCGCGATTTTATAAGCACGGTCGGATACTTCACCAGTCGTTTTAATCATGACCCAAAGGGCACCGGATACGACAAATATAGCAGTGAAGAACAATCCTCCTAAAATACCGTAATGGTTTAATAAGCTAAGTAAATTTCCTTCATAACCATTTTTTCCGATTTGTAGTCCGTAATAAAGATTAGCGAACGTAACACCGAATAGGAAAGCAATTAAAAAACTCCCAATTGCAAATGCCCATTTACAAGTTTTTTGCCAAATCGGTGAATCATCTTTATGCATGAATTCCAGCCCAGCGGCACGAGCAAATAGTGCAAGTAATACTAAGAATAACGGTGTATAGAGATAACTAAACATATTTGCATATGTGACTGGGAAGGCAGCAAATGTTGCGCCACCAGCTGTAATTAACCATACTTCATTACCGCCCCAGAATGGACCAATTGCTTCTTGTAATTGATTTCGTTCTTGTCGATCTTTCGTAACGAAAGGGAAAATCATTCCGTTACCAAGTGCATACCCATCAAGAATGAAGTAAACTGTCCAAATCACGCCCCATAAACCAAACCAGATGATTGCAAGCATATCATGAGACATGAGCCACACCTCCCTCAGTAGCAGGTTCTTCTAATGCTGCAGGTCCTTTTTTCGCGAACTTCAGCATTAAGTATACGTCTGCAATTAAAAGTAAAGTGTAGAACAAAATTAAACTAATTAATGAGAACCAAATTTGTGGAACTGATATAGGCGATACAGATTCTGCTGTACGCATTAGTTTATATACTGTCCATGGTTGACGACCTACTTCAGCGACAATCCATCCTGCGTTAATCGCGATATAAGGAAGTAAGACAGACCATATTGTAATTTTTAAATAACGTTTTGAGTTTTCTAGTTTTCCTTTTCGGTTTAAATAGAAGCCGTACCAAGTTAATGCCATAAAGAACATACCAAGTGCAACCATTAAGCGGAAGCTATAATACACGAGGTTAACATTTGGACGTTCATCTTTCGGAATATCTTTTAAACCAACAATTTCGCCATCAAATGAGTTTGTATAGAAGAAGCTTCCGAGTTTTGGAATCGTAAGGAATTCAAAGTTCTTCTCATTTTTTACATCAGGAATTTGAACAATTGAGAAGCCTTGTCCTTTTCCAGTTTCCCAAACTGCTTCCATCGCAGCTCCTTTTGCTGGTTGATATTTAGCTGCTGATACACCAGATTGATGTCCCATAAACGGTGTAATTGTTGCGGCGAATAAACCTAGCATTAAACCAAACTTAAATGATTTTTTGAAGAATTCCACTTCGTTTTTACGTAATAAGTGATAGGCACTAATTGCCATAACGAAGAAAGCACCTACGATATAACAACCAATGACAGTATGGAAGAACATATTCCAAGCATATGGATTTGTAACGAGTGCCCAGAAGTCATTTAATTCAGCGCGGCCGTTACGTACTACGTAGCCAACAGGGTTTTGCATAAAGCCGTTTGCTGTAATAATCCAAAGTGCGGAAATATTTGTTCCAAGTGCAACCATCCACATACAGAAGGCACGGAACTTTGGTGAAATTTTGTCTTTACCGAATAACCATATTCCCATGAAAGTAGATTCTAAGAAGAAGGCAACAAGTGCTTCAATTGCGAGAGGTGATCCGAAAATATCTCCCATATATTTGGAGTACTCAGACCAGTTTGTTCCAAATTGGAATTCCATCGTAATCCCGGTTATAATCCCCATTACGAAGTTAATTGTAAATAATTTACCCCAGAAATTTGCCATTTTACGGTATGTTGGATTCAATGTGCGGGCGTATTGAGTTTCCATACATGCTACTAAAATGACAAGTCCGATTGTCAAAGGTACAAATAAAAAGTGATAAAAAATAGTAATTGCAAATTGAAAACGACTCAGTAACAGAACGTCGGACATAATGAATATTCACTCCTTTTTTACATTATCTACAATCAGTTTATAGTGAAAATACGTTTGAAATAGAGGGGACTTGTTACAAAGGTGTGTGTATATTTTGAAAGAATTATGTCGATTATCTGAAAATATCCTATTTTTACTATAAAGCGATATCCTTTTTGAGTTTTTCATATTTTGGTACACTATATAAGTAATGTAAATGAGAGAAAAGAGGGTTTTTTACTATGAAGTCATTAGAAGAGATTTTACAATACAATGAAAAATTTGTTGAAGAGAAAAGATACGAAGAGTATGAAACGGGAAAATTCCCGAATAAAAAAATGGTAATTATCTCTTGTATGGATACTCGTCTTGTTGAATTATTACCAAAAGCAATGAATATGCGTAACGGTGATGTGAAAATTATTAAAGTAGCAGGAGCTGTTATCTCACATCCATTCGGAAGTATTATGCGTAGTATTTTAGTTGCTGTATATGAACTTGGTGCTGATGAAGTTTGTGTAGTTGGTCACCACGATTGCGGTATGGCAAAAATTCAGGCAAGCAGTACAATTGAGAAGATGAAAGAGCGCGGTATAACAAATGAGAAATTAGATACACTCCGTTATTCTGGAATCGATTTAGAAAGATTCCTACAAGGGTTCTCTAGTGTAGAAGAAAGTGTAGAACATAGTGTATCAATACTTCGCAACCATCCATTACTTCCAGAAGAAGTACCTGTTCACGGTCTTGTTATAGATCCTGATACAGGAAAATTAGATTTAGTTGTGAATGGTTACGACAATTAAGAATTTACTTTGTCATCCTTTTTATCTGGGACAGGATCAAATCCTCCCGGGTGGAAAGGGTGACATTTTAATATACGCTTACAAGTAAGCCAAAAACCTTTGAGTGCACCATGTTTTTGAAACGCCTCTAATCCGTAATGAGAACAAGTTGGATAAAAGCGGCATGTTGGTGGTGTCATCGGAGAAATGAACTTTTGATAAAAGCGTATAATCCCAATAAAAATCTGTTTCATAATGGTCTCCTTTTCAGCATACTCTTAAAGTATTATAGCACGACTGTACATAATACTTTACTAATGTGCATTTCCGTTATATCATATTGGATATAACGGAATTAAATTAAAAGCGGGAGAGATGTTGTATGCCATCAGTAGAAAGCTTTGAATTAGATCATACGATTGTAAAGGCACCTTATGTAAGACATTGCGGAGTTCACAATGTAGGTAGTGACGGTATTGTAAATAAATTTGATATTCGTTTCTGCCAACCGAATAAACAAGCAATGAAACCAGATGTTATTCATACGTTAGAGCATTTATTAGCATTTAATTTACGTAAATATATTGATCGTTATCCGCATTTTGATATTATCGATATTTCACCGATGGGCTGCCAAACAGGATATTATCTTGTAGTGAGCGGAACACCGACAGTTCGAGAAATCATTGATTTATTAGAACTAACATTAAAAGATGCGGTTCAAATTACAGAAATTCCGGCTGCAAATGAAACGCAATGTGGTCAAGCGAAGCTTCATGACTTAGAAGGAGCACAACGCTTAATGAACTTCTGGCTAAGCCAAGATAAAGATGAACTTGAGAAAGTGTTTGGATAAAGAAAAACTGCCTGTTAAAGGGCAGTTTTTTTATTTGTAAAACAGGAGTTTTTTGTGTGAATGGAGTATTGACTTTAACGTATACGTCAAAGTTTATAGTGAAGATAAATAAGGCGTGAGGAGGAAACGATGGATAAGTATAGCATTGGTGAAATTTCAAAAGAAACGAATGTAACGACGAGAACACTTAGATATTATGAGGAAATTGGATTATTAAAACCGTCGTACGTTGCTGAGTCAGGATATCGTTACTATTCAAAAGATGATGTAATTACATTGCAACAAATAACAACGTTTAAAAAGCTTGGTTTTAAGCTTTCGGAAATAAAAAAAGTGTTAAAAGAGGAAAAGGGGAATTCAGAAGAAAGATGGAAAAGTGCAATTCAAAATGAAATTCAAACAATACAAGCGGAAGTAAAAAGATTAAAGGACTTAGAAAAACTATTATATACAGCATTTCATTCCATTGAATTAACAGGAGAGCTTAAAACAGAAGATTTAATGTTATTCATAAAATCAGTACAGGGAATTGAGCAGAGAGAAAATTTCCGACAAAAATATTTTACGGAGGAAGAACAGAAGGTTATAGAGGATTTACCAACACTTGAAGAAAACGATGAAAGAACAAAAGAATGGTTACAAGTATTAAGAGAAATTCGTCAGCGTATAAATGAACCAGTAGATTCACCGGAAATTCAAATGTTAGCGGAAAGGGTAGTGGCTTTTTCAATGCACGTATTTCATGAAGATGAACAATTAATAAATAAGTATTGGGATTTAATTAAACCTGAAGAGGGAGAGATTGCAAGAGTATACGGACTTGATTTAGAAACGATGAATTATATAGAAAAGATGATAGATTGTTATTTAAAAAAGGAGGAGGGTAAATGACTGGCGCGGGAAAAGAGAAGCTATATGGAATTAAGCATGCGCGGATGGAGAGGCAATATTTTTATAAGCATCTGGGGATTTTCATTTTTGCACAGATTCTATTTATTTTTATAGTAGGGCTTGTACCAGCTCAAGAGTTGCCAAGCGGTTCCTATTTCCTTCATATGAAAGAGTGAATTTTAAATAAACAAATTGGATTTTATAAAAATGAAACGATTAATACGATTACAAGTGTCTGGACATCAGTGCTTATTATTCATTTTATATGGGCGATGTCTTACATTCTTTTTCCGAAAAAGAAGCGTAATTCTTCGAAACAAGAAACAAGAGAAGAGATAAAAGAAGAAGTGAAAAAGAAAAAGGAGATTAGCATAAATAGGGCGTGGATGTATTTAGTATTTGGGGGCTTAATTGAAATATATTGGGCGACAGGATTAAAAACAAATTCAATGAGTATTTTGACACTCATTGCAATTTTAGTGAGCTTTCAACTACTAATTGAAGCAACTAAAAAAATTCCAATTGGTACGGCATATGCAGTATTTACTGGAATTGGTACAGTTGGAACGATATTGGTAGATATTTTATATTTCAAAGAACCATTTTCGCTCATCAAAATTTTCCTCGTTTGCTTATTGGCACTATTTATTATCGGATTGAAATTTAGTGGGAATAAGGAAGAGGTGAAATAAAGTGGCATGGATCTATTTAATTATAGCTGGGCTCTTTGAAATTGTCGGTGTAATTGGGATAAAGAAAGTAGCAAAAAATAATAGTTGGACGAATAATATTATTTTAATAGGTGGTTTTATTATTAGTTTTCAATTTTTAACGATGGCGCTTCAAGAAATTCAGTTATCGATCGCATATGCAGTTTGGACTGGAATCGGAACGCTCGGGGCAGCAGTTGTCGGTATTTTATTTTTTCAAGAACCTAAAAACGCTTTTCGGATTATTTGTATTGTTGGGATTATGGGGACGATTATTGGATTGAAAGTAGTGAGTTAAAGAAGAGCACACAAGCTCTTCTTTTTTATGGAAGTATGTCAGAAATCCCAACGAAGAAAGTGATTATCCCAACTATAAAACAAAAGATAGCTTTCGATTTTTGCTTTTGTTGTATTTCAGCAACTCCCGAAAGAATAAATGTGATGCTTAAAAGGATAAATACATAAGAGAAAAGAATAGAAATTCGTGTAAAAAGACTAAAAAAAGCAAGAATAAAAGCAATAGCAGATAGTAAGATTCGAAGGTTTGTTAGCATAGTATCCTCCAATTTATTAACTGTTTAAAAAATCCAAATTAGTGAGAGGTAATGGTCAGTAGGTGATTGGAAATTACATGTTATCTTTAGTGAAAGTAGTTCGATATTACAATGAAGAGCATAAGACTAGAAACGAAAAAATGCGAGATACCCATTGATTTTCTTCCGGATTTCAGTTCATTAATTCCTAGAAGAATAAAGAAACAACTGAGAGCAAATTGCATGTATGGGAGAAGTGTGAAGTTGTCGGTAGCAAGAGAATAAGTGCAAAGAGAGAGTGTGAGAAGCATGAAAAAATAGCGTAATCCAGTTAGCATTGTATACCTCCTTTAAAGGGACTATTTATCGAAATATTTCTGAGAAGCCAAGAAATAAAGCACCAGCTCCTGCTAACAGAGCAAGTATACTACCACCTTTTTGCTGCTTTAAGATTTCCTCTATACTAATAACGAAAGCCATCATCCCTAAAAAGATGAACATATAAGGCATAATTTCTCTATTACTAGTAAAGAAACTATAGATTGCTATACATAAAGCAATAAGTGATAAAGTAATCCGTACTCCTTTTAGCATGCATGTACCTCCTTTTATTTTATATAGCTAATGATGAGAACAATCCAAATGAAAGCACCGGAAATAATACAAATAAGCCCAGTTGCTGCCTCCTTTTTCTTTATTTGTTCAAATGCGATGAGAAACATTAAAGCCCCTAATAGAAATTGTGAAAGAGGTAGAAAATTATTTTGACCTGTATATAATCCAATTGCCGACATAACGAACACAGTGAGTGCGATTGTGATGCGGAGTATACGAAGCATATTAGGAATTCTCCTTATTCTTTTTTGTATAAGGATTATCTTCTAGTTTATCGACGTAATGTTTATAAGCATAGCCTTTATTAATTGTCATGATGGAGAGTACGAGGATGATTAGGACGATGATAATACCGATAATTAATATTTTGAACATAAAACCCCTCCTTTTCTTTATTTTACATAATTTTGTAATTGATGAAAACAATAGAAAATAAAAGGATGAAAGAAGGGTGTTACATGGAAACGAAAAAAACATATTATATATCAATAGGAAATGGTCAAATTTCACAAGTGAAGACGGCGGATACGTATAATTTTGAAATTTATGCAAATGATGAGGAAATTACGGAATTAAGAGAGCACTTCGATCAAGCATATGTAGAAGATTTAGGTTCATTTGTACGCTCCCACGTTCCATTTGTTGAGTATCATCACGATTCAAATAATGACCGATATGATGAACAACTACAAAAAGCATATAAAATGATTTACGATTTAGGAAATCATGAGACGAAAGAATTAGTCGCGCAAATGGGAATAATCAATGGATTGTAATTGGATAATATTATGCAGAAAAGCGAGAATATGCTACAATTTGTGGTAGGAAAAACTTGTAACCATCAATAGGGGAGTAATGGCATGTACAAATTTAAAGATTATTACCACAACACTGTACAATTATCGTTTGAACGTTATCCATTTTCTCCTGAGCCAAAGCATGTTTGGGTTGTATGCCGGTACGGGGATCAATGGTTATTAACACATCATTTACGTCGTGGTCTTGAATTTCCAGGTGGTAAAGTAGAACTAGGGGAAACACCGGAAGAAGCGGCAGTTCGAGAGGTTCATGAAGAAACTGGCGGCATAGTTTCTGATTTAACTTACTTAGGACAATATAAAGTATCTGGAAAAGACAAAATAATCATTAAAAACATTTATTTTGCAACAATTAGTGCGGTAGAAGAACATACGCATTACGAAGAAACGAAAGGGTCTGTTTTATTAAAAGACATTCCTGACAACATTAAAACGAACAGAAAATTTAGCTTTATAATGCGCGATGACGTATTAGCGCGTACGATGAAACATATAGAAGAAATCGGCTGTTTTACGAAGTAAAGTAGCCGGTTTCTTTTTTTGTATGTAATAATAAATGTAAATATATCTTTATGTTATTTTTGGGTATATTATACAATTTTGCGAAGGTATACTTACATTTTAGGAGGGGGAAGATGGATAAAAGAAAAGAAACGACTGTTACTGTTTCGATGGTTAAATTAAACTTTTCTTTATTTTTTATAATAATTGCTTTGTCGTTTGGAATAGGTTATTTGCATATATTTCTTTCAGGTGGGGTTCAAGTTGAAGTTACATTATTAACGATGTTTCTGTTTATTATTGCAATGATTGTTCTCGTCTGTATTCATGAAGCGATACATTTAATAGGATTTCGCTATATCGGAGGTATTCCGTGGAGTGAACTAAAATGGGGCGTTAATTGGAAATTAGGTGTTGCATATGCTCATTCTAAACAGGCGGTTACAGTAAAGCAAATGAAGAAAGTGTTAATGCTTCCGTTTTTACCAACTGGAATTTTGCCAATTGTATTGGGATTAGCTATGAATCTGGAGCCACTCTCATTTTTAGGAATTCTACTAACAGCAGGTTGTATCGGTGACATTGCCTTATATCAAAAAGTTTCAAAGTTTCCAGATGATGCGCTAGTAAAAGATCATCCGAGTAAACCACAGTTTACAGTATATGAATAAAGAAAGAGGAGGCGTTTTTGAGCAACGGCCTCCTCTTATTATGGTCACTTTTTGTTGGTAAATCGCTGATATAATTTATTTGCTATTATTGTATTTTTATCTCTACCTCTAAAAATGAAAGAACCTCTAATAAATCATCTACGATACGTGAATGCTTAAAATCACCCCAAAACGAATCTTTTTTCCAAACACCAAGAATCCCTACTTGTTCAGAACCAAGCACATCGTTTTCTGGATGATCTCCAACATAAAGACATTCTTCTGCCTTAACATCTAGTCTTTGCAAAGCACGTTCGAAAATTTCAGGGTGAGGTTTTTTAATTCCTTCAGTTTCTGAAACGAGAATGGTGTTTGTATACGTATGTATATGTAGTGCTCGAAGGTTGCTCATCTGAAATTCAGTAAAACCATTTGTGATAATACCAATTTTAATGTTTCGCTGTTTTAACTGTTGAAGTAGTTCATGCGTGTTTTTGAAAGAAATACAATGATGTTGGAAGTTTGTAATATAGTCGTGTAGCAGTTGCTCTTGCGTTAAAGTAGTAATGTTGTATTCGGAAAGGAGAGTAGCATACACTTTACCCTTCCACGTATAGCCATTATTATCAAGTTCAAGAAATCGAGAACAATACTCGGATTTTTCTATGCCCATCAAATGTGAGGCGAAGCGATTATATTGGTCACAAATAAATTGTTCTAAAGATTGGCGCCGATCTAATAGTGTGCCATCTAAGTCGAATAAGATTGCACGAATCATGGGAAACCTCCTTGCAGTTTTTATAATTAATTATCGCATATTCACAAAAAAATGATTATGATATTTTGTAGAATGGAATAATGGGGGATTGTATGAAGAAACTGTATGGCAAGTTAATGTGTTGTATGATAGCAAGCAGTTTAGTTGCAGGATGCGATAGTGCTATTGAGGTTACGAAAGAAAAAGAAATTTGTAAAACAGAAGAAGAGTGCACGCAAATAGGAGATAAAACATTACAAAAAGTATATAAAAAGATAGAGGGACTTTCAGAACTTGAAAAAGTAGAGGATTATGACATAGAAGAGTATGAAAGTATGAATATGAAAGAGGCGGAACAGAAAAAAGAAGAGGATGACAATTATTTCTTTTTAGCTTCTTATTATATCGATGATGATGAAATTGTAGATCCTTATTTTGAGAAATTGGATCGTAAGAGATTGAATAAAGCTTTTGCAGATGACGAAGTAGCAAAAGATGATTTGTTAAGCCAGCGGCAAGATAGAGAGTATCATGAAACTTTATGGGACATGTATCGCACTCTCATTCCAGTGAAATATCGTGAGAATATAACAGGGTTTGATCTAATAACGGATGGTTATGATGGCGTTGTTGCTCATGTCATGCCAAGTATGGATGACCCGAGAGATTGGTTGCTTAGTTTAGACGTGCTCGATTCTGGGGTGAATATAGATGAAGTGATGAAAACATTAATTCATGAAACGGCTCACGTATTAACGATTGGGCATAAACAAGTACCAGTGGATAGGAAATATTTAGAGGCGTTTGATGAAGAGAAAGACATTTCATCATATCGAAATAAATGTAAAACGGTGTTCTTGAAAAATGGATGTGCGAGAAAAACTTCGTATATTAACCAATTTTATAATGAATTTTGGAAACCAATTGAACAAGAGTGGACAGAAAAGCAAGTAGAAGAAAGTGAAGAGGCACAAATTAAATTTTATAAAGAAAAGCATGATGAGTTTGTATCGCTGTATGGAACAACAAATGTAACGGAAGATATCGCAGATACATTTACAGCGTTCATTTTACAAGATTCAAAAAAAGTGAAAGAAGGAACAGAGTTAAAATATAAGAAAATTGCTTTCTTCCATCAGTTCCCTGAGCTTGTAAAAATGAGAGCGGAAGTGCTGTCAGGATTATATGATGTTTCGAAAACGATAGAACAACAAAGTGGAGACTAATGTGAGTTATGCGTTCGATATAGTTTCGTTAAAGTAAAGCGTGAAGAATTTTTAATTCTTTACGTTTTTTCATGTTGATAAAATTGAAAATTCTGTATTTTTATCGAAAAGAAGAAGGAACTGGCGGTATAAAATAGAATTAGTATAAAAATGTCACAATTTAGACACAATTATAATGCGCGTGTTGTAGGGACTATAAGTTTACTCTCGAGGAGGTAATGAAACGTATGAAAACGATTCTTGCTGTTGCTGGTCTCATTTGGGTAATGTCTCACGGTTTTCCGATTTTTGAAGGGGAGCAAATTCGTAGTGCTTTGAATGAAAAGTTTAATGATTATCATGTGATAGATCGAAAAGATAATGTCGTTACAGTACGTGTGAAAGACTGTTTTCATACAGTTACGGTTGCGGATGGAAACATTACAAATGAAACGAAAATGTGTGATAAAAGGTAAAAGAAAGAAGCTGACTATAGCGCACTGTTTTGAGTCAGCTTCTTTTTCTTTTTCCAATTAGAATTTTTTCAAATGCCTCGACAAATACATACATAAGAGTTGCAAGAACACATGTGAGTAGTACGCTAAGTAAGACGAGTGTGAAGTTAAAGACTTGGAATCCGTAGCTAATTAAGTAGCCAAGTCCTTGTTTGGAAACGAGAAGTTCTCCGAAAATAACACCGACCCAGGATAAACCAACGTTTACTTTTAACGTTGAGATAATTGCTGGAAAGGATGCAGGGAGAACGACTTGCTTATAACATTGCCATTTATTTGCGCCAAATGTGTCCATCACTTTTATATAGTTAGAATCGACTTCTTGAAACGCACTGTAAATAACGAGAATGGTAATGATGATGGAAATGATTACTCCCATTGCGATAGAAGATGAAATGTTTGGACCGAAAATAACGATGATGATTGGACCGAGTGCAACTTTTGGCATTGCATTTAGGACGACGAGATAAGGATCAAGTACGCGGGCTAGAAGTGGCATCCACCAAAGAAACGTTGCAATAATAGCACCAAGTACTGTTCCGAGAATGAAGCCTACTCCCGTTTCCAGCAATGTCGTCCATATGTGGACCCAAAGTGAACCGTCGATCCATTTCGTTAAGAAGAGATCCCAAATACTTGAAGGAGAGCTAAAGAGTAAAGGATCAATCCATTCTCTTTTGCTAGATATTTCCCATAGTGCAAAGAAAAGAATAAGTAGTAAAAGTTGTAGAGAGCGAGCAATCCAAGCACGCCTACGTTCTTTCTTTCGAAACTGTTCATGTAGTTGTTTTATATTATCCAAGTCGTTCCAGCTCCTTCCATATATCTTGAAAGAGGGCTGGGAAATCGTAGTGATGGCGTGCTTCTAACGGTGATAAAGAACGGATACTTTCCGGGACGATAAAGGTTTTTGCGATTTTTCCAGGATTCGCTTGCAGTAAATAAATACGATCACTCATCGCGATCGCTTCTTCAATATCGTGAGTAACAAGTAGTGATGTTTTCTTATATTTATTTAGCAAGTTGAAAACGAGTTCTTCTAGTTTTAATTTCGTTTGATAATCGAGTGCGGAGAATGGTTCATCTAGTAATAAAATTTTTGGATCAGTCGCTAATGTTCGAACGAGAGCGGCACGTTGACGCATACCGCCGGATAGTTCACGAGGATATTGTCCTTCTACCCCATGTAGACCGACTTGTTTTAAAAGATTTAAAGTATGTTCTTTCATCTGTTCATCATAAATCTTTCGAATATGAAGTCCAAGCATAATATTTTCTTCAATCGTTTTCCAAGGGAATAAGTAATCTTGTTGCAACATATATCCCATAGATGAAGTTTTCGTTGTAATCGGTTCACCATCTAAAAAGACGATACCGTCAATTGGATCAAGTAGCCCAGCAATGATTGAGAGGAGTGTTGTTTTACCACAACCACTTGGACCGAGTATAGAAATAAATTCGCCTTCTTCCACTTGTAAGCTCATATCTTCGAGAATAAGTTTGGCATTCTCTTTTGCAAAAAAGCAGTGAGAAACGTTACGTATTTGTAAAAAACTCATACACTTCGCCTCTATTTCTTAATAACGCTTTCGGCAATTTTTGTATTGACGAGCGCTTCATGTGGAACTTCTTTTTGTAATTCGCCAGCGTCTTTCATAATAGTTTGGAGCTGTTTCCATTCTTCCGCATCTAGTAGTGGATTTGTCGCATAAGAATGCTGTTTTTTATACCGTTCAATTACTTGTATTGTTATGTCTTTTGAAGTGTCTTTAAATAGCGGAGAAACAGCATCAGCAATCTCTTCTGGGCTATGTGTATCAACCCATTGCTGTGCTTTATAGAGCGCACGTGTGAACTTTTCAGCAGCAGCTTTATCTTTCTTTAAGAAACTTTCTTTTGCCATGAACGTTGTATAAGGAACAGTACCAGATTCATTTCCGAATGAAGCGACGATATAACCTTTACCTTCTTTCTCAAGTATACTTGCAGTCGGTTCAAAGAGCTGCACAAACTCTCCAGTACCAGATGCGAAGGCATTTGCAATATTAGCAAACTCGATATTTTGAATTAAGTTTGTATCTTTATGAGGATCAATGCCATTTTTCTTTAAAACGTATTCCCCAACCATTTGCGGCATGCCGCCTTTACGCTGTCCTAAAAATGTAACACCTTTTACGTCATTCCAATTAAAAGAGTCTAGTTTTTTACGTGAAACTAAAAATGTCCCATCTGTTTGTGTAAGCTGTGCAAAGTTAATGATAGGGTCTTTCGCTCCTTGTTGATGAACGTAAATAGACGTTTCAGAACCGACGAGAGCAATATCAATTCCGCCAGATAATAGGGCGGTCATCGTTTTATCGCCACCGGCTGTTGTTTGTAGGTCAATATCTAGTCCTTCATCTTTAAAAAATCCTTTTTCAATCCCGACATATAACGGGGCGTAGAAGAGAGAATGGGTAACTTCGCCGACACGAATGTTTTGAGTTTGTTCTTTCGTACCTTCTTTTTTATTACTACAAGCAGCAAAAGTAAAAACAGCTAGTAACATGATGCAAAAAATCGCGATTAATTTTTTCACTATATAACACCTCCTAGAAGTCACTCTACAAGCATGATATGTAGGTAAGTGCCTATATGTGAGTGTAGATAGCAGGAATTTTTTGGATGGTAAAGAAGTACAAATATAAGGGGTGATAAAATGGAGTACGAATACGATGATAGCGTACATTTACATCTTGATTATTTTGGGACAGAATGCGACATGGAATCGATTGCTTATAAGAGGAAGAATGAAGACGTATGGGATGTGTATTTTAATTTTGGAGTATACGGTATTCAGAAAGACGATGTAGAGTTAGGGAGGTTTATGGACGAATATGCTGGTCATTACGTTTTTTCTGTACATGCTCGCGATCTTAGCTGGGAATTTGGAAGTGCCCAGTTTGAAGAGTGGGTTTTGAAAAATCGGATAGTAGAAAAAACGCTACAAAAATAGGAGGAATTTTGTGATTGGATTTCTCATCTTATTATTTATTTTTGTGGCCGGATTTTTTATCATGCAAATGCTTATTTACCGATTTGCCAAGAAAAACATTCATAAATATATGAAAATAAAATGGTTTCATATGTGGCTACATATGAATATGAAAAAAGGTCCGAGATTAGATTTTTTTGATTTTGTAGTTATAGTACTCGTATGTATCGTATGGAAAATATGGCTGCTTCCTTTTATATAATACACATGCTAATCATTTTCTCTTTTATCATAAAATAACGAAAAGAACCTGTCTTGTGGCAGGTTCTTTTCGTTATAGTAATAGTTGTTAAAAACTTGTATTTATACGTAAAGTAGCACTTGTAAAAATGATTTTGGAATATGAATTTTTTCATGTATTCATATCATAAATCTTGTCTTTCTAAGTATAAGTTTTATTTTAATATAATAAAATGAATATATAAGACGAATTTTGACAAAAGAATATATATACTTTTGTTATGCTATGAAAGTTATTAATTTGTAATATATATAGGATGATTTTTTCATGTAAAAAAAAGTATTATTTTCTGTACTTATGGGCTTATATGTAATTGCTTTAAGTGCTTGTAAAAGGTGAGGAAGAAAAAGTAAAAGCAACAACAGATGAGCAAAAAATAGAAGAAGATAAAAAAGTGGCAGAGGAAGAAAAACGTAAGCAAGAAGAACAGCAAAAAGCAGAGGAAGAAAAGCGTAAGCAAGAAGAGCGACGAAAACAAGAGCAACAGAAAGCTCAGCAACAACCTGTACAACAAGAGAGAACACAAAAGCAAGAAAATACAAAACAAACAACGGGCGGGAAACCAACACGATCACAAATTTCAGTTGGTTCACATGTAGTTATCCAATTAGATAATGATTATAGTAAAACAGTGAGTGGTGTTGTGAAAGATATTTTGATAAATACAGAAACACATACATATGGAATTAAAGTGCGATTACAGAATGGACAAATGGGCCGTGTGCAAAGTGTTGGGTAATAAGAAAGAGGTCGGCCACAGATGGCCGACCTCTTTCTTATTATGCTTGGTTAGTGCGGAAGAATGGAAGCTTCTGCGCAATGTGAATTAATCCGTATGCAAGAATTAAGCACATAAGAGGATTAATGAAAAATCCGTAGCGGTTAATTGCTAAGAATAAGTTTGAGAAGATAATGTAAATAATAGAACTTGCTACTAGCATCATAACGCGTTTATGTTTAAATGAATTTAGCATGAGGCAGAAGCTGCTCAAGAATGTACCAATGATAAACACTCTATGACATAGTTGCATAAAATTATGAATACGGTATTGGTCTACAGCAGGAGCTGTTTTGAATAACTCAATTGTTTTACCGACAGTGAACCAAGAGAACCAATAAGTGAAGTCCGTCTTAAATCCATTCTTGATTAATTCCTTTGCGTATGCACCTTTGTCATCTAAGCCTTTAGCTCTCATTTCATTTACTATATTTTCATAGCCAATTTTATTGAATGGATCTGCACCGGCAATCAGTGGATCTGCACCTTGGGTTGAGAATAAAATAAATTGGTTGAGCGCTAAATAGTTACGAACAACCCATGCGCCAATAATCAAGAACGGTCCGATAAACCATAACAATCCGATTCGAATGGAGTCTTTAAATCCATATGTAAATAACACAACAAGAACAGGAATGAGCATCATTGGAGCTGGATTTGGACGGAACATAAGTAAAATTGAAACGACAATTCCAAACCATATATGGAATTTCGTTTTATTGTATTTCCATGCGAGAACAAATACATATACACATAATGCCAATAAGAATATGGATGGAACTTCTGTTAGCAATGTACGGAAGTATGTATAGTTACTTGGATAAATAGCATATAAAATACTTGCAACAATTCCATAAATGTTTTTTTCGAACAATTCTTTTCCTATTAAGAATACTAATAGCACTGTGCAAAGGTTCATGATCATGTTAATAACAGTTGCTACGTAATAGTAAGGAATTGATGTAATATCAGAAATAATCATAGCGCCAGCTAATAGTAATGGCTGACCTGGTGTGATATATGCATTTTTCCCTGGAACTTCACTAGGTTCTAAATACACATAACCAAATACACCATGTTTTAATAGTTGTTCAGCTGTTAACGAATAGTTAAAGGCATCATTTGCACCATATGTTACTTTGACTAACTCTCCATCTAATCCTGGCTGTTTTACTAAACAAAAAACGTGCAACAGGAAAGAAAGCGCCAAAATTGCATATACCGCTTTAGGCAAACTCTTAAACTTAGTAAGCAAAAATGAGCAACTCCTTTTTTATTAATTCTTTCGTATTTTTATGTGAAATCTTTAATAGTATTAAGGATTTCCAAAACATAGTTATTATATCATAAAGTAGAATATCAAAATTAAGTTTTTCAAGAATGAGTAATTTGTATGTCACAATTTAACTGTTGATTAAGGGAATATTAAGACAATACATTTATAATAGAAGCAAGTATACAGACGAAATATGTAATATATGTTATTTTAATAGAAATAGTTCTTTCGATGCGGGGGAAATTAAGACATAGAAACGAGGGAATGAATTGAAGTATGGTTCTACACTTTTTCATCTTCCGAAAAGAAGTATATTAATTTCTAGCATTATAAGTAGTATGGTGACTTTATTAGTAATAACTATGCTGTTTATGATTTTAAAGGTTTTTAATTTAGACATGATGAAAGATCATTTAAATCAAAAGCTTGTTTTAAGTGTTATGATGATTTTCATATGGGGCATAACATTTTATATTACGCATTTCAATAAAAAAGAGATGTCTATACCTAGGGTATCCCTGCGAGTGCATTTTATATTATTTTTGCTAGCTCATGCAGTAGCATTATTTTATATTGTAATGCAAGTTAATATGAGTTTCATAGAGACAATGAATTGGATTTACATTTATAATATGCAGTTTATATTAAGTTTTGTAGTAATTTATGCAATATATATTCTTGTATATAATTTAATAGGTAAGGTTTTTCTAAGTATGGTTTTATCTAGCTGTACGTTAGTCATTTTAGGTATTGTGAATTATTTGAAGCTTATTTTCAGAGGGGATCCGTTATATCCTTCTGATTTCACACAAATTACGCATATGCAATCTGTTATACCGATGGTGATGGACTATTTTAGCTGGAGTTATATTTTAATCATTATCGTAAGTATCGTGGCTTGTATTGTAGCAGGGATATATATGAGAAGGTATATTCAAAATGTAAAGATTCATCTAGGAATAAGAGCCTTATTAGTAGTAGGATCTATTTTTGTTCTATATGCGTACGGTAATTTTGCGAATACATTTATGAATAAAGTATTTCAAAAATCAGGTGTAGATTTTGTTTTGTGGAATCAAAATGAGAACTATGCTTCAAATGGTTTTGTACTGGGGTTTATTAGCAATTTAGATACAACAGTTATGGAAAAACCAAAAAATTATTCTAAAGAAAATATGCTTCAAATAGCAAACGATATAAAAAAACAATATAGTGGAAATATAGGGAACGAAAAGAAAAAAGAGAAACCGAATATTATTTTTGTAATGAGTGAATCGTTTTGGGATCCGACGAAAGTAACCAACCTTTCTTTTAGTGAAGATCCTGTACCAAATTTACATCATTATATAGAAAACTTTCCTGGTGGACAAACTATTTCTCCTACATTTGGGGGAAATACGGCGAACGTTGAATTTGAGGCATTAACGAGTTATTCAATGAGTTTGTTAAAGCCAGGTTCTATACCATATCAGCAGGTTATTACAAATAAGAAAGAAATTCCATCAATCCCGACGGCTTTGAAAAAAGAAGGCTATTACACAAGTGCAATTCATTCATTTGGACGCACATTCTTTAAACGTGATGATGTATATAAGGTGTTAGGATTTGATAAGTTTAATGCAGAGGACACGATGGAAAATGTGGATATTGATGGAGATTATATTAGTGATTTAGCGATGAGTGAAGAGATAATTGCTGAGTTAGAGAAACAAAAACAACCTACATTTATTCATGCAGTTACGATGCAAAATCATTTTCCATTTACAGAGGGCCGATTTGGTGAAAATCTAATAGAAATTAGCGGGCTAGAAAATGAAGAATCAAAGGGAGAATTAGAGACGTATACAGAAGGGTTAAGACGTTCAGATGAGGCTCTTCAATATTTAATAGAGCAACTAGATAATTTAGATAGACCTACATTATTAGTATTCTTTGGAGATCACCTTCCATCATTAGGAACAAATAAATCTTTTTATAAAGAAAATGGGTATATAACGAATGAAAAAACACCGAGTGAACGTTTAGCAATGGCGCAAACGCCGCTATTAATGTATGCAAACTTTGATATGCCAAATGATAATTTAGGTTTAGTAAGCCCAATTCATTTTTCTAATCTTATTTTTGATTATGCAGGATTAAATAAATCCTCATTTTATCAATTTTTATCGGGACTTTACAAGGAAATACCAGTGCTTAGAGATGAATTAAAAGTTGATAAAAATGGGGAAGTAATCAATGATTTAACAAAGAAACAAAAAGAAATGTTAGAGCAATATAAAATGCTTCAATATGATTTACTCGTTGGAAATCAATATAGCAAAGAAATCCTCTTTTAATAAAAGAAACAAAAAGAACTTGTATAACGATACAAGTTCTTTTTTCATAGTATTTAACGGGGTAACCAGACAAGCTGGGTTTAGGGAGTATTACTTGTACATTTAGTATATATGAAAATGTAATCGTTTTATTTGTATATTTGTGAGAAATGTGTGAATTTTATGTTTTGTAAAAAATCGATTATGTTAACTTTCAATCTTGTATTGCAGTTGTTATGCATGTAAAAATTTTATCAGTTCTTTATTTAATTCATCCGCTTGATCGATTGGTGAACCATGGCCACTATTTGTAAGAGCATGTAACTGAGAATTTTTAATTCGTTGTTGCGTAAGCTCAGCACTTTTGTAAGGAATTAGTTGGTCGTGAACGCCGTGGAAGATTTTTGTTGGGACGTTAATTTTATTTAAATCTTTCGTTACATCTTCATTTGCAGCTGCTTGTAAAATTTTGATAAGGGCATAAGAAGCGGACTGCATACCGAGATAAGAAAACCATTCAAGGGTTGCAGCTCCTAAGTTTCTATTGAAAAAGGATAAAGATACATCATTTAAAAATTTTGGTAAATTAGCATACATTTGATTAATGAGAGCATCTGCTTGTTCTTTCGGTACACCGTAAGGGGACTCTTGATTTTTAACGAAAGAGGGGGAGACAGCGTCAATTAATGCGAGCTTAGAAATGCGGCGCCCATTATAGCGAGACATATAGCGAATAGAAAGAGCACCACCAACTGAGAAACCGACTAATGTAGCGTTCTCTACTTGGAGTGCTTCTAGAACAATTGCGATATCATCGGCTAATCGATCATACGTGTAACCAGTCCATGGCTTATCAGATTGCCCATTCCCTCGTATATCCATGGCGATACAGCGAAAGCCATGCTCTGGTAAAACATTGAGTTGATATTGATACATTTGATGATTTAAAGGCCATCCGTGAACGAAGAAAACAGTCTTACTACCTGGACCAGGATTAACGTCTTGCACAAAAATATGCACATCTTTCTCGACAGTAACAAACATAAATGTCCCCCTATTTTATGAATATGCTCTATCCCAAAAGCGTTGTTTTGTCATAGCTTTAATAAATTCATTTGCTAGTCGCGTAGGGTCTTGTTCTATTAAAACACCAGGCTTTCCTTCTATATTTAAAGATTGAATAATAGAAGAGCCGTTTTGGAAGGAGCCAATCGGCTTAAAGTGATTATATGATTCTACGACAAAGGAACTTGCTTTGTTAAGAAAATGATCATCCATCTTTCCGCCGATAAGAAGTAATCCATCATAAAGGAGTGGTGAGCCTGTTAAGAAAGTATCATTTACTTCCCAATGTCCATTTGACGTTCCCTGCACTATGCCTAATCGTTCGGAAACGATCACTGGTTGAAGACCTACTTGTTTGAACTGATTTATTATATATTGTGCGCTTGGCCCATCATATCCATTTGCAACAATGACACCTACTCGTAATGTATTAGGACTAAAGGTCGTATTTGCCATACTGAGTGCTGGAGATGATTTTGTAACGTTGGATTCTTGCACATTTGGGACTTTTGCTCCGAGAGCTTCTGCAACTAAAGTAGCCAATTCTGTACTAATATGTCCAATCATATCAACGACTTGTTGGTGGACAGATTTACTTTTGACTTTTCCTAATTCAAAGGAGAAAGCTTGTATAATATGGATTTTTTCGACGTGACTCATACTATTCCAAAATAAACGAGCTTGAGAGAAGTGGTCTTTGAAGCTAGCAGCAGTTTCCCTTGTTTTATGACCAGATACAGTAGAAGGATATGTAACGAACCCCCCTTTTGTCCCAGGTACAGTATAAGGAGAATTATTTGCTAAGGAATTGTTATGGTAGGCAACGTTTCCTTTGTCGATTATATATTTAGACGCACCATCTCTTTGATTGTTATGAAATGGGCATATTGGACGGTTAATCGGTAGTTCTTGATAATTTGTACCAACGCGTGCTAATTGTGTGTCTGTATAAGAAAAGAGTCTACCTTGTAAGAGAGGGTCATTGGTAAAGTCAATACCACGAATGATACTTCCAGGGTGTAGTGCCACTTGTTCAGTTTCAGCGAATACATTATCTACATTGCGATTTAAGGTCATTTTCCCAATGATTTTAACGGGAAAATCTTCTTCAGGCCAAATTTTCGTTGCATCTAATATATCGAAGCCGTATTTAAATTCGTCCTCTTCTTCTAAAATTTGAATGCCAAGTTCGTACTCAGGATAGTTTCCAGCATTAATATTTTCCCACAAATCACGGCGATGGTAATCTGGATCAGCACCACCTAGTTTTTGTGCTTCATCCCAAATTAACGAATGAACGCCGAGCTTTGGCTTCCAGTGGAATTTCACGAATCGTGACTTTCCATTTTTATTAACGAAACGAAATGTATGAACGCCAAATCCTTGCATCATTCGAAAGCTTCTTGGAATTGTACGATCGGACATAATCCACATCATCATTGCAGCTGATTCTTGATTATTGGCGATGAAGTCCCAAAAAGTATCATGTGCTGTTTGTCCCTGTGGAATTTCATTATGCGGCTCTGGTTTAAGGGCGTGAATAAGATCAGGGAATTTAATGCCATCTTGAATAAAGAAAATGGGAATATTGTTTCCTACTAAATCAAAATTTCCTTCTTCTGTATAAAATTTAACGGCGAATCCTCTTACATCTCGATTCGTTTCATTTGCTCCTTTTGATCCAGCTACTTCAGAGAAACGAATGAAAAGCGGTGTTTTTTTTGAAGGGTCTTGTAGAAAATGGGCCATTGTTAGCTCTTCTAAAGATTCATATAACTCAAAAATGCCATGTGCTCCGTATCCTCGTGCGTGAACGACTCGTTCTGGAATTCGTTCACGGTCAAAGTGAGAAAGTTTTTCTCGCATAAGGAAATCTTCTAGAAGGGTAGGGCCACGATCTCCAGCTGTTAAAGAGTTTTCATCATTTGAAATTTTAACACCTGTATTTGTTGTCATCTCCTTTCCTTCATTTTCACGCGTGAAAGATTGGAGTTGTTCTATCTTTTTATTTTTTTTGCCGTCCATAAAAACACCTCCCATAATATACGTATTATTGTTTATGGTTTTTATGCTTGTATATAGCATGAAGATGTTGCATCGTTGGGATGATTTTCCTCAAATGTGCGATTTATCTTTGTTTGTCTATGAAAATCATTTATTATAATAAATGGTATTCTTCGAGATATTATTTTGAAGGGGTGTTGAAGTGAAAGAAAGTTTTCTATCATATAAAGAAGAAGAAAGGAATGCAAAAATCCTTTTATGGGTGTTATATGTTATTGTTATTGTATATCAAATTTTCTATGCAATTGTATTAGACAATAAATCAATAATGGATAAGGGATACAACGTAGTATGGCAAGTTATTTGCGGAGTAGCAATACTGTGCGTGAATATATATTTAATGAAAAAAGAGAAGGCAAACCTTGTTAAATATGCATGGATATTTGCATACATAGGGATAGAAATCGCTAATATATTTTCGTATATTTTTTATAATAAGGCGGCGTTTGATGCGACAAATATAATAGAAATTATTCTCATTTTCTTTGTACCCATATTTTTAAATAAAAAATTTTATGTAATCTTACTTTCTTCTATTGTAGGAAAATATTTAATTTATTTATTTGTATTAGAGGAAATAAAAGCATTTATGTTCCTTATTATGTGTACACTTATGTTAATAGCTGCATATATCATTTTAAACCGATTTTTACAATATCTTTCAGCTGTAAAGGAAAGTATTGCGATTGCTAGTGAATCACAAAAATTAGCAGTAATCGGAAAAATGGCAGCGACGGTTGGACATGAAATTAAAAATCCACTCGCTTCATTAAAAGGATTTACGCAATTACAAAGAGAGAAGCATGAAGAGGATCCTGTTTATAAACGTATGATCTTTGAAATAGAAAATATGAATAATATGATAAGTGAGTTGATGGAAGTTGCTACATGCAAGCCTTCTATTTATAAGAAACATGATCTAGGTAAAATTGTATTACAAGCAACAACAACTCTTCGCGAAAAAATGAATGAATTAAATGTGCAGCTTATTTCTAATGTGGGAGAACAAACAATAGAAGTTGAATGTGATGAACGAAGAATAAGAGGAGTCTTTCTATATACGATAAAAAATGCTTTAGAAGCAATGGAGCAAGGTGGCATATTACATTTACGGTTAGAAAATAAAGGGAAAGAGTATGTGATGATCAGCTTAATTGATAATGGTCATGGTATTAAGCAAGAAAACTTAGCCCGTGTTACAGAGGCCTTTTATACAACGAAACAAGATAAAATTGGTCTGGGTCTTACAGTAGCGAATCGAATTGTCGCCGAGCACCTTGGTGAGTTACATATTTCAAGTGAAAGAAATACTGGAACGAGAATAGACATTATTCTGCCAAGGAAGTGTGGAAATACTGAAATTCAAGTGGAAGAAAAGCTAGGAGTTACCATATGAATAAAGGCTATATATTTAAAAATGAAGAAATAAAGGCGTTGAAAGTATTTTTAAGTTTATTTTTTATTATATTTTTTGTGTATGATCTTGCCTATGAATTTATCGTACCTTTGATCGCGGGAGAGCAAGAAGGCGTAGGAAAGTTTGAAGATGGTTTAGGTTTATGGCTTTACTTTTTGATGGTAGTATTGTTTTGCATTGGAATATACTTTATGAAATGGAAGAATGTTTTTGCGGTAAAGTATATTATTCTAATTGGCTATAATGTATTAGATTGTATCCACAACATTATGATTTATTATGGTAGCGATGCGGAATTTGACGGTGGAAATATAGTAGAAGTATTTTTTATTTTGTTTGCACCAATCTTTGTGAATAAAAGATATTTCTGGTTAGTTCCAGCGATACTTGTCGGGAAGTACGCTTTTACAGGAATCATTATTCAATCTTCTCTCGTTTTAATCCCAATGGCATTATATAGTGTATTTACTATTATATGTTGGATTATATTTTTGAGGGTTCAGTCTTACGTTCGTACGCTTGAGATGATGGACAAAGAAATAAAACAAACAGAAAAACTAGCAGCTGTTGGAAAGATGGCAACGGTTATTGGTTATAAGATTAGAAGACCTTTAGCAAACTTAAAAAAACTTGTGAATAAACAAGCAGACAAGCATCCAGAGGATAAAATTTATAGTGATATTATGAAACAAGAAGTAGATCGGATTCATATAATTGCTACAGAACTTAGTGGATTTGAGAAATCTAAATCACTAGAATCAGAAACTCATAACATACAAGAAATTATCTCTTATGTTATTCGAGTTATGGAAAAGCCTGCTTTAAAACAAGGAGTCCACATACAAGGTATTTACAGTAAAGACTTACCATCAATTACATGTGATGAAAAACGATTAAAACAGGTCTTTTTTAATTTAATTAAAAATGCAATTGAAGCAATGTCAGTTGGCGGAACAATTACGATTAAAGTTACTGTAAAAGAAGGAATCATCGTTCAAGTGAAAGATGAGGGATGCGGCATTCCGAAAGATAAAATTCCAAAGTTAAACGAAGCCTTTTATACAACGAAAGAAACAGGAACTGGTCTAGGTTTAGTAGTTACAGAAAAAATTATTAAAGACCACAACGGTAAAATGAGTTTTGAAAGTGAAGTTGGGGTTGGAACGACGGTTGAGGTTATGTTACCACTGCATTAACTACAAAAAACATCACTTATTTGGAAGTGATGTTTTTTTATTTTATCCCGCTATTTGCCGGGCAGCCCGATTGGTGAGGGCTGATCAAAGTTTCACTTTATCTATAAAGAATGTATGATGTGTTTTTAATATCAAAATGTTTTTTGAAAGTTTTCATTATGGATTTTCCGGGGGGAATTTAGACTATAAAAATTAATTATTTTTTTCTAAAAAAACTATTTTCTTTTTTGGGTTTTAATGGTATATTCAAAACACGATAAATAAATTCCTATATTTGGCACACTATTCGAAAGGATAGGTCGCAAAGCTAAGAGTCTAAAGTAATGAAAATTACTATGATAGTCTGGTTGCAGTTTGGATTTTCACACATAGTTGTATGTATGAAAATCGAAGAGGCAACTGGACTTTTTGTTTTCTCAAAAAAAAATAAATGGGCACACTGTTCGAAAGAATAGGTCGCAAAGCTAAGAGTCTAAGGTAATGAAAATTACTATGATAGTCTGGTTGCAGTTTGGATTTTCACACATGTTGTGATATATGAAAATCGAAAAGGCAACCAGGCTTTTTATTTTTTCAGAATACACATTATGATTGTAAATTTAGTCGATTAATACATTTAATATTCGGAATATTCGGTACATAAAAAGCGAGGGAGGGAAGTACATTGCAAAATCAAATAGGGAAATTTGGGCGTATACTTCTCGCTGGAGGAATATTATTTACACAAGTTGGTGTGCTAGACTACTCTGCAACGAAAGTTTATGCGGTTACAAATGACGAGCAAGGACGTTTTATCGTTCATATGGATAAACAAGAAATAAAAGTTGATGAAAATGTAGTATTAAAGATTACAAATACAAATAAACAAGATGCTAATATCGAGCTGAAATTATCTAATGAGCAGCTCTTTAATGAAGAAGAAACGAAAAAAATGAATGAAAATAATAAAGCGATTCAAAACATTTCAGTAACAGAAGATCACATTGTAAAAATTGAAAAGAATGAACAAAGTAATTCTATCGGTGACGTATATGTAGTCATTCAAATGAAAAAAGCTGGAGAGTACAAATTTGAACCGATAGTGAAGTTTGAAGGGAATGAAAAGAAAATTGAATCTCCTTCTCTACATGTTGTAGAGAAAAAAGAGGCTTTAAATGTAGCTATTTCTGATGAAAATCCAAAGGCTTCAGAGGAAGTTGTGAAAAAAGAAAAAAATGAAAAAGTAAAAGTATCGGAAGAAAATAAAAAACAAGAAATAAAGCCTACTAATGCTGAAGTTCCAAAAGAAACGAATACTTTAGAGAAAGAAAAGGTTAATGAAGAACTCGTATCAAAGGAAAATGAATTAAAAGAGAGCAATAAGGTAAACGAAAATAATCAGGAATTACCTGCTATTCAAGCTGAGAAGGTATTAAAGAGCCAATCTCTACTAGCTGCTAGTCCTGTTACAAGTATTCTTAGATATCCAAATGTAAAGGTAATAAATAATAGAACAGGTGAAGGGCCTTCTATCCCGGGTAAATATGCTTTTAGATTTGTTTGGAGCCCACAAGTAACATATGAGGTAAAGGGTAGTAGCAATGACAGAACTGGTCAAAGTCAATATACATTTAGAAATTCAAATAGAGAACAGTACGTATTAGTAAAAAAAGCTGGTGAATATCAAGGGAAATGGATTGATGTCCGTATTAATATTCACTCTATGACAGCTTCATCTGTAGATGTTAAAACACCAATAACTAAAGGTGATGCAAAAAACTTTTTACAATTATATGGGAACGGAAGGTCAGGACAAACTTATAATGCTTCCTTTGAATTTTATGAACACGGAACAAGTAAAAAAGTACCATTAACGGCAATGTGGAATTTCAAAAGGATAAATAGTTATAAAAATGTAACGTTACGTAATGATGGTAGTCATTTAACGAATTTATACGTGTATGATACGAGTTCAATTAGGTATCAAGACAAAGGGAATAATAAAATAGAGTTTTCTGGAACAGCAGGCCCAGTAGCTACTCCAGAAGCAGATATGACAATTACATTTGATAATTTAACAGAATTACCGCTAGAAGTTAGATTAAATGCTTCAGGTGTTAATGTATCATACGACCAATTAGCGATTGCACAAATTGAAATTCCAGCTCCAAGTGTAATAGGAGATATCGTGGAAGATAATTCCCGTCAACTTTCTTATAAGGTATATCAAAATATGCCTGCTCAATCGAAAGATATTCACTATGCGAAATCTTTTGTATTAGAAAGTGAAGTGAATAAGGATTTTACTGTGAATGATGTTTCCATTCAAGATGTGGAAAGTGGAGATGATGTAAGTAGCTTCTTTGATATTAGCAGGAAAAACAATAAGGTCACTGCGGTTGCGAAAGCAAATGCGCTAAAAACAGAAGAATTCAACGGGAAAATTTACGAGATGACAATTACAGGTTCTCCTGTAAAAGGTGCTGATGTAATGAAATATTATAAAGATGGTTATCTTGAAATACCGGTGTCAGCTAAAAACTATTTAGATGACGATAAGAATGGGCAAGATAGTAATCGAGATGGAATCGCAAAAATAAGGTATAAAGGTATTCCGACTGGGAAACCAGTCCCACAAAAAGTAGTGCAAGGAACAGATTTAACAAAAATGGATATTTCTAAATTTGTGACAGATTTATCTGTAGATACGAATTTGGATGTAGATAAACCAATATCAGTAATGAAGTTAATCAATATTCCGGATACAAAAACAATAGGGAATCATACTGTAACGGTTGTAATTGAAACGAAGCAAGGTGTACAAGCGGAGATTCAAGTACCGGTTACTGTCGTTGATGGGACTTTAAAGTTAGTAGACGTACCAAAAGAAATTACCTTTGGAGATGTAACAATTCCATCGAAAACAACGACATACACACCGAAGGCGATTTCAAATTCTTTAAAGGTAACCGATAATCGTGTTAAAAAGCAAAAATGGAGTGTATATGTAAAGGAAATTACCCCATTAACTTCAGCGCAAAATGACACATTGACGGGAGCATTGATTTACAAACGAAATGGAAAGGATACACCTTTAAGTAATTCTAGTATAGAAGCATTCTCGTATACTTCTAAAAACGACGAGGAGGTTTCATTAAATTGGAAGGAAAACGAGGGAATTCATTTACAAGTAAAACCAGGGCCGAATGTCAAAGCAAATACAAAATATGCTGGACAGCTAGAATGGACATTAACCGATGCTCCTCTCTAAAAATATATGAAATATATAAATTTTAGAAAGGAGAGAGTAATGAAAAAAATAGTTGGTATTATCGTTTCCACAGTTATATGTGTGCCGTTTCTTATGGCAAATGTAGTAACGGCTACAAGTACGAATTCAAAAGCGGGTATTACATTTTCGAATAGCTATACACCAAATACATCAACTGATCCGACAAAGATAAATACAAAAAAAGAGACAGTTGATAAAAATAAAAATGGAGATAAATATTTACCGAAAACAGGAGGCCAGACACGGGACTTCAAACAATATATAGGATTGTTTTCGATTGTTTTATCTCTATATGTATTCAAAAGAATTAGGGGAAAGCAAGTGTATTCAAAATAAAAAATAGATGAAAACAGAGAAAAGGGGAAGGTACATATGAAACTAGCAAAATTAGCATTAATCGGTGCAGTATCATTAACATCAGTTGCAGCAGTAGGAACTTCAGCATTTGCGGAAGAGAAAGCAAATATGAAATCAAAAACCGATGTAACGTTTATTGAAGATACAAGCACAACAGATCCAAACAATCCAGAAAATCCAAATGAAAAAGTTACACCAGAGAACCCTGGTGACCATGAAATAGGAACAAAAGGTCCATTAAGTATTAACTACGTTTCTAACTTACACTTCGGCGAGCAAGTTATCTCTGGTAATGATCAAACGTACTTTGCAAAATTGGATAAAGTGAAACAAGGGAGCAAAACAGTTGAAGTACCTAACTTCGTATCTGTAACAGATAACCGTGGTACAAATGCAGGATGGAAATTGAAAGTAAAGCAAAATGCACAATTTAAAAGTGGTAATAGTGAGTTAACAAATGCAGCTTTAAGCTTAAGTAACCCAGCTGTAAATTCTGTAACTGATGCACAATATGCACCTACAACATTTAAAAATAAAGTAACGCTAGCTCCAGGTGGAGATGCGGTGGAAATTACTACTGCCGCAAAGAATAAAGGTATGGGTGATTGGACGACTGCATTTGGTAAAGGAACAGAACAAGGTAAACAGAGTGTGAGCTTATTCGTACCAGGTACGACGGCGAAAGAAAAAGGTGCGAAATATTCAGCTGAGTTAACTTGGACTTTAGAAGATACACCAAACTAAGCTTATACAAGATTGAAAATTAAGAATGACTGAATTTTAAAAAATGATTATAAAGGGGTATAAAACTATGAAACTAGCAAAAATAGCATTAATTGGAGCGGTAACATTATCATCAGTATCAGTAGGGACGTCTGCATTTGCAGCTGAGAAAGATGGCGGGAAAGTAGACTCAAAAGCATTCATTAAATTCGAGAAAAATACAGATAAAATTGATGTTGTTAATCCAGAGAATCCAGATGAAACTGTAGATCCAGTTGATCCAGATAAAAAAGGTACAGATGGTCCACTAAGTATTGATTATGTATCTAACTTCAACTTTAAAACACAAAAAGCATCAGGGAATAACGAAATCTACTTTGCAGAATTAGATAAAGTAAAGAAAAAAGTAGACGGTTCTGTAATTGACGTGCCGAACTACGTTCAAGTAACAGATAATCGTGGTACAAATGCTGGATGGCATTTAACAGTAAAACAAAATGGTCAATTCAAAACTGCAGATGATAAAGCGTTGGATGGTGCGGCATTAACATTAAAAAATTCAGCTTTGAAATCAAATGCAGGTAGCGACGCACCAACAGCAGAACAATCTATCACATTAAATCCAAGTGGTGCAGCATCTGATTTAATCGATGCAAAAGAAAACCAAGGTATGGGTACATGGGTAAATACGTTTGGTAAAGATGCAACAGAAGCGAAACAAAGCGTAGAGTTATCTGTACCAGGTAAAACGAAAAAAGAACAAACACAATACACAACTTCACTAACTTGGGAACTAACAGACGCTCCTATGTAAGTAAGAGGAATTTTAAGATAAAAGAGGAAAATGAGAAGAGATAAGGGAATGGCTTTAACCTTATCTCTTTCTTGTCTATAAAATGGATATGAAGGGGACTACATAAGAGATGGTAAAAAAACTATTTACTAGCTTACTATTAATTACATTCTTCATGGTAAACGCTTTTTCAGTATATGCGGCTGAAATGAAATTCGCTGTGACAGCAGTTATACCAGAAAATCAAATTGATAAAAATCAAACGTATTTTGATTTGAAAATGCAACCTGGACAAAAGCAAACAATTCAAGTCCAAATGAAAAATGATACGAATAAAGAAGTTGTGGTAGAATCGTTTGCTAATACAGCAATTACGAATAGCAATGGTATTACAGATTATAGTACAGTAGAACCAAAAACGGATTCTACTTTGAAATATCCGTTTTCTAAAATTGCTAAAATGCCAAAAGAAACGAAAGTCCCAGCTAACAGCATAGTGACAGTTGATATAAACTTTGAAATGCCAAGTGAGTCGTTTGATGGTGTTATTTTAGGTGGTTTATACTTTAAAGAAAAAGAAGATGAGAATGCAAAGAAAAAAGATGAAGGTGTGCAAATTGAAAATAAATATGCATACGCAATTGGCGTTGTTTTAAAAGAGACGGATGCTGAAGTAAAACCAGACATGAAATTAAACGAAGTAAAGCCAACACAAATTAACGGGCGTAACGTTGTTACTGCAAATTTACAAAACGTAAAGCCAGCAATGTTAAAAAATTTAAGTGTTGATGCAAAGGTATATAAAGAAAAAGGTACAGACGTTTTATTTGAAGCGAAAAAAGAAAATTTAAGAATGGCGCCAAACTCAAACTTTGATTACGCTATTAGCTGGGAAAACAAAGCGTTTGATCCAGGAATGTACCGAGTAGAAGTGAAAGCCACTGATGGCGATCAAAAGTGGGAATGGACGAAGAAATTTACAATTGAAGGAAAGACAGCCGATAAGTTAAATGATACAGCGGTAGAAGCGAAAAAAGACTACACGCTATATTACATTATCGGCGGAGTACTACTGGTAATTATATTATTAGTTCTTGTGTTCTTCTTAGGTAGACGTTCTAAAAAAGAGGACGATAACGAAAAATAATATATTGATAGTGTAAAAAGAAATTAATGGATGTTTTACTACGAAAAATATATAATGGCTTTGTCTGTTATTTGTTGTAGTTCATTTATATTTCTATTTGTTGACCCGAATCTCGGGTCTTTTTTTATGAAATGAATTGCTATATGTTAGTAATTAGAAAAACAGAATATACAGCACTTGCAGTAATTCCAGGGGTAATATAAAGGGATATAGCATCTCCTCTTGCAACTGGGTTTCCAGTTGTAATGCTAGTCCAAGTTACATTAGCGGGACCTACTGCCGGAGAAGGATTAAATACTTGAATTTGTCCTGCTCCGCTATCCGTTGGTTTAATGGAAAATACCATAGTTCCGGTAATTTTGTCAGTAGTAGTTAAGGTAATAGTAGATAGGATGTAGCTAGAAGAAGGGGTTGTGAGATTTGTTGGGACATTTCTGCAAATATTAATCGTATAAATAGCAGCAGGTAAATTATTTATATTTATAGACGCAGAAAAGCCGACAATACTACCGGCTCCAGCAGTGACATATGGAATAACATTGGAGTCAATTCCAGGAGAACCCGCTATACGTTGAAAACCAGCATTTGTTCCTTGAAAAACAATACTTTTTGCTGAAGCGCTATCGGCAGATCCCGTAGGCCCAGTAATGCCAGTAGGTCCGGTGTTCCCCGTAGGCCCAGTGATGCCGGTAGGCCCGGTGTTCCCCGTAGGCCCAGTAATGCCAGTAGGTCCGGTGTTCCCTGTAGGCCCAGTGATGCCGGAAGGTCCAGTGTTCCCCGTAGGCCCAGTAATGCCAGTAGGTCCGGTGTTCCCCGTAGGGCCAGTGATGCCGGAAGGTCCGGTACTACCGGTAGGTCCACTTTCTACTAATACGATATAATCTGGAGATATATTAGGAAACCCTTGAGGTGCATCTTTTTTTACAACATAGCCGCTGCCCGTATAAGTGACAACTTGTCCTTTTTTATAGTTGGGAGCCGCTGCTAGACTGAAGGTGGTAGTACTTTGGAAACCCGCTCCGGAAGGTCC